>CAYJHG010000050.1:0-8090 GCA_964369535.1 uncultured Desulfovibrionaceae bacterium | reverse complement strand
AACCTTTTCTTCAGAAAAGGTTTTTCCCTTCCCCCAAGAAAACTACACAAACGAATAACACTATGAAATCTACATTCCATGTAATTGTTGTGGGCGCGGGTCATGCCGGATGTGAGGCCAGTATGGCTTTAGCCAGGCTTGGGCATTCGGTTTTGCTTATTACGGGCAATGTGGATCGCATTGGTCATCTTTCGTGCAATCCTGCCATTGGTGGTTTGGCCAAGGGGCATATGGTGCGTGAAATTGACGCACTTGGCGGTATGATGGGTTTATGGGCTGATGCTGCCGGCATACAATTTCGCACTTTGAATATGAGCAAAGGGCCTGCGGTGCGGGCCACGCGGGCGCAGATGGACAGAGATGTCTATATGCATGTGGTGAAACAAAGTATTTTTTCTCAAGAAAATCTATTAGTTTGGCAAGATAGCGTAGAAGAGCTTTTGTGTGAAAACCAAAAAATTACAGGAGTACGCACAGCTCAAGGTCTTTCTTTCAAAGCAAATCATGTGCTTTTGACCACGGGCACTTTTTTATGCGGACGCATTCATATTGGGCCCATGTCCATGGACGGCGGAAGATTGGGAGACGCTCCTGCCAGTGGTCTTTCGCAAAGTTTGCGCGAGCTTGGCTTAGAGATAGGCCGCCTAAAAACCGGTACTACTCCAAGGATTTTGCGTTCATCCATTGATTTTTCTCGCATGGAAGAGCAACCCGGCGACACGCCACCGCCGGCCTTTTCTTTTCACGGTAAGGGGCCGCAATTGCCGCAATTACCCTGCCATATTACTTGGACCAATGAGCACACCCATGATGTTATCCGTTCAGGTTTTGAGCGTTCGCCGCTTTTTACCGGTGTGATTAAGGGCACGGGAGCTCGTTATTGCCCTTCTATTGAAGACAAAATAGCCCGTTTTCCCGAGAAGCCAAGGCATCAGATTTTTGTGGAACCTGAAGGCCTTAACAGTCCGGAATGCTATATGAATGGCATTTCAACTTCTTTGCCCTTAGACATCCAATTGGGTTTGCTTGCCACAGTGCCTGGCCTTGAAAATGCCCACATGGTGCGACCGGGTTATGCCATAGAATATGACTATGTAAATCCTGTGCAATTGGCGCCCACCCTTGAAACGCGTAACATAAAAGGGCTTTGGCTGGCAGGCCAAATCAACGGCACTTCAGGCTATGAAGAGGCCGCCGCCCAAGGTCTATGGGCAGCGTTAAATATTTCTAATTATATTAAAGAAATACCGCCGTTTATTTTGGGTCGCGACGAGGCGTATATGGCTGTGCTCATAGACGATCTTGTAACTTTGGGCACACTTGAACCTTACCGTATGTTTACTTCAAGGGCTGAGCATCGTTTGCTTTTGCGAGAAAACAATGCTGACACAAGACTTACAGCAAAAGGCCGTGCTCTTGGGCTTGTGGGGGATGTGCAGTGGCAAAGGTTTGAAGAAAAATGCGAGGCTGTGCAAAAGCTTAATGCTTTATTGGAAACAAAGCGCATAGCCCCCAGTAGCCAATTAGATACAGTTTTACAAGAAGCCGGTGAAGCCAGTGCCAGTCAAGCTGCTACCTTGGCAGAACTTTTGCGCCGCCCTGCCATGAGCATTGAGCGTTTGCGCCCTCTTTGTCAAGAATTGAATGACTTTGACAGCGAAGTACAGGTTGAAAGCCAAACACAAGTGAAATATGCCGGATATTTGCAAAGGCAAGAGCAATTGGTCAAACGCAGCCATAAGTTAGAAAAGGTTTCATTGCCGCAGGATTTGGACTATTGTCAAGTTGCTGGTTTGTCAAGAGAAGTGGAAGAAAAGCTCAATACTTTACGCCCGCATACCTTGGGGCAAGCGGGCCGTATTTCCGGTGTTACGCCGGCAGCCATTGTGTGCCTTGAGATACATTTGCGTAAAATGGGCTTATTGTAATTTGCTTTTTTGCACTACTCTTGCGTAAATAAAGACCTCTTGACTTCGAGGGCGAGTCTATACAAGAAGTCTTAAATATTATTAAAGCATTTTTTAAAGAGCTGTGTATAAGTGCGGTTTTCGGGATGGGGGGAAGGAGCGTTTTTTGGCGCTGGCACTTATCCCTTTAGGGGAAAAAGCCCCTTCCTCCCACAAAAAAACAAGCTGAACCTTAAGTAGTAGATTCTGAACAATACGTTTTCACGTGTTGTTCAGAAAGCCCCCCTTCGGGGGATAAAGCACGTTGCCTCCAAATACCCCTTCGGGGACGCCAGAAGCAAGTTCTGGCTTATTTTACGGCACGCAAAATTTTTCTTGCAGAAAAATTTTGTTAGTCGAGCCTTGAAAAACAAGTGCGTTAATGCCGTAAAAATGCCCGAAAGTCGCATTACATGCTTAGTTTCTGGCATTTTTTCTGTGGCTATTTTTCTATGTTAAATTCACATTTACAAATACTTATATAGTTTTTCAGGCTCAACTAAATAAGTTTCAATAAAACGTCATTAAGGCTACGTTTGGGTACAAAGTGCACAGCTTTTTCGTCACGCCAATACATGAAGCTACCGTCTTCGGGCATGGGAGCTAAGTGGCGTTCTTCTTTTTGCACGCCTAAGCCGAGAATCAGAACCATGTCCATATCTTCAGGGATGCCGCCAAAAGCTGCAATGCAGTCATTGGGTGAAAAAGAGGCATGCATGCAAGCGCCATAGCCTTTGCTTTGGGCAGCAAGCTGTATGGTTTGGCCTGCAATGCCCACGTCCATATGTACCAGCTTTGTAGCATTTTTGGGTGCCAAAATAGCAATATACGCTGTGGGGCGTTCACCTTCTATGGGGCCATTCCACTTTAGGGCGCCGGCCCAGCGTGTATGGGGAAAGAGTGCATCGCAAGCTTCTTTGCTGTGTGCTGCCATATAGCGCAGCACTTGGGCATTTCTGGCGCAAGGGACAATGCGAGCAATATCTATTAATGCTTGAATTTCTTCACCACCAATTCTTTGTTCTTCTACAAAACGTCGGCACGAGCGTGCTTCTTCCACAAGTTTTTTGAAATCCATATGTACCTCACGAAAAAAGTAAAAAAAATGTATGGCTTAGTACAATTACCGAACCAAAAAAGTCGCCATTGCATCCATGTTCATTATGGGCTTTATGGCGTAAAATATATACACAAAGAGTGTTAAGTGTAATCAAACAAAGGGCAGCTGTAAAGCTTGGGGCAACACACAAAATACATGAAAGAGAGAGCAATGTGTAAATAATGAAAAGCATTGTACTTTTACCGGCGCAAACCTTGGAACCAAGGGTACTATTTGGGTGCGGCCTTGTGGTGCAGGCAAAGAGCACAGCACTTATGCGCCCATAGGTGGGGGCAAGTACAAGAGGAAGCCATGAAGCTTTTTGTATGTGGGTATGGGTGGCAAAAAGGGTTAAAGTTAAAGCAAAAAAAAGAGCCATGGCGCCGAATGCTCCAAGGCGACTGTCGTACATAATGGACCAAAATTTTTCACCTGTGGCATGGTAGGCATCGCCAAGGTCGGCAATGGCATCATAGTGCAAGCCGCGCGTAAGCCAAAGTTCAAAGCCTAAATAGCTTAAGGCAAGCACCCAAGTGGAAAAAAACTGTGTACTTTGTAAAATGTAGGTAAAAAAGGTGAGTAAACCCCCAATCAAAAGACCCACCATTCCATACCAGCGTAGTGAAGCAGCCACATGAGCATCGTCCACAAGGCAAGGCTTGCCAATGCGAGTCAGGAAAGAAAGAGCCACAAAAAAAGTGCGCATGGTTTTTGGTTTATGTGCTGATAGTAAGGAGAATATGCACTATGGTGTACGGCTGAGCTTAAAGGCCAATGTGTATAGGTGATGGAAAAAGTCCACATATTCCACATGCACATTGTCGGGCACTTTTATACGCGTGGAGGCAAAGTTTAAGATGCCACGCACTCCGGATTCCACAAGGTGGTTGGCAGCCCTTTGTGCTCTTTCAGGCGGAGTGGTGATAATGCCCATCTCTATATGGTGCTCATCCACTTTTTCTTTGAGACGTTTGGTGCACATCACTTCCAAGCCGTAGACTTTTTCACCAATTTTGAAAGGATCGCAATCAAAAGCCCCCACTATATTAAAGCCTTTGACCCTAAATTCACCATGGTTCAAAATAGCACGTCCCATATTACCAACGCCTACAAGGGCTGTGCGCCATTCGCGGTTGATACCTAAGGCGTCGGAAATGGAGGCAATGAGACTTTTGACATAATAGCCCACACCGCGAACACCAAATTCACCAAAATACGATAAATCTTTGCGCACTTGCGAGGCATTAACATCGCAAGCCTTTGCTAAGGGATCTGAAGATATAACTTCAACTCCTTCTTGCTCAAGGTGTTCTAATACTTGGATATATATAGAGAGTCTTTGAATGGTGGCCTTGGGAATGTGTTCGTTTTTAATGGTATTCATGTGGTATCACCTTAGGTAATCTGTGCTTTTACAAAGATTGTGAAAAAAAGGACATGTCTTAATGGTAAGACTAAAATTAGCTTGTGTCAATGGTGGAAAATAAATGTATACGCTTTGTACTCCAGAGAAATGGGTAGTTAGGTTTTTTTAAAAAAAAAGTCAAGGAAAACTTGGTGTGCATATGCTTTTATTATTGGGTGCTTATGGTGCATTTTGCAAGTTGCACAATGTGTGCAAATTCTGCTTCATTCACAGGTTGCACCGAAAGGCGGCTACCTTTTTTCATAAGCTCCATGCTGGCAAGTTCCGGTTCTTCGCTCAATGTTTTACGTGAAAGGGGTGAAGCAAAGCTTGCAACAAAGCGCACATCCACCATATCCCAAAGGGGAGCAGAGGGGGTAGAGCGGGGGTCAAAATGGTCATTTTGGGGGTCAAAAGCCGTGTGGTCAGGATAGGCCTCGCGCACAATTTCCACAATCCCCATGATTTCTGGGTTCTTACCGCTGTGATAAAAAAAACCTTTGTCGCCAAGTTTCATGCAACGCATAAAGTTGCGTGCTTGGTAATTGCGTACACCGTCCCAAGAAGTGGTTTGCTTGGGGGCATCTTGCAAGTCTTGCCAAGAAAAACATTGAGCTTCGCTTTTAAATAACCAATAATGCATTGTGTCTTCCATGTGTTAGATGTGTTCAAGCGCTTGCTTAAAAAGTTGAGCCAGCGCCATGTCTCCTGTTTCTTCAGCCCATTTATATAAAGCTTGCGCCTTACGCTGCAGGGCTTCTTTTTGCTGTATTTCTTTATACATGTCTTGTAAGCCCAGAGCAATATTTGTGGCAAGTGCCATATCACCGGCCTTTTTGGCTGCTTCAATCACAGCTTGCATATTTTTCGGTAGAGGGGCAATTTGTGCAAGATGCAATCTTTGTTGTAAGGCTTCTTCCACATGACCGAGTTTGGCGTAATGCTGCGCCAAAAGGGCATAGCCGCCCATCCAAAAGGGTTCATGCTCCAATCTTGCAAGGCAGCGTTCTTCCGAAAAATTTTGGGCAAAGGCTGTGCTCAAAGCTTGTTCTTTGGCTTCTGGTAGGTTTATGTACAGCTCAAGGCTAGGGCTTAAGCGCGGCACAAAACCGTCCTCAATGGCAAAAATGTGCTGGTCGGGTTTGAACATGCCCTGACGGCGTTTGGTAAGCAGGGCTGCATTTGGCCCATCATGGTCAAAGCGACCGGGAGTTTGCGAGGTTATGTGATATATGCAACTTTGGGCAATGCATGTGAGGTTGAGCCCTTTTTGGCGTATGGCACAGCAAAGGTCTAAGTCTTCAAATCCATTGATGTATTCTGTAAAAAAACCGCCGCAATCCTGAAAGAGCTTGGCAGGCAGGAGCAAGGCCGCGCCAGTAATGGCTTGGAGATTGCGTTTTTTGCGCACCACACTGTGATTTTGTGGAAAAAGATGATAAAGATGCACTAATTCCAGGCTTGGGCTAAAACCTATGCCAAGGTGCTGCACACGCTCGCTTGGATAAAGTAATAAAGGGCCTACCATGCCCAATTTGGGTGTGTTTTCCAAGGCTTGAATGAGGGGAGGAAGCCAATTTTTTGTGAGCAAGGTGTCATTGTTTAAAAAAAAGAGTAGCTCGCCTTGCGCTTTTGCAGCGCCTGCATTGCAGGCTTTGGCAAAGCCCATATTTTCCGGCAAGCGCAAGCTGTGTCCGAATTCTCCAAAAAGTGTTTGTAAGGTAGGAGCCAAGGCTTCTTTGGTGGCGTCGGTGGAATTATTGTCTACCACCAAGACTTCAACGCGCAATTCTTGAGGAGTGTGTGCGGCCAAGCTTTCTAAGCAAGGCTTGGTAAGCTCCCATAAATTCCAGGCAGGTATAATAATAGATACCTTTGGTTTATATGTGTTTTTGTCTTGAGTCATCTGTGTATTCCCTGTCTAACAATGGGGCAGGCTAGAGGCAATTTGTGTGATTTTTTTAAGTAAGTCTTGCTGCACCTTTTGCTGTGTTTTTTGGCGTAAGAGGTCGATGTTTTGTTCATTAAAAAGGTGTTCAAGCTTTATTTTATTACCAAAAATATGTGCCGTGGCCGCGCGACTTTTGGCTTGGGTTAAACTGGAATGTTGCACATGCTTTATGCGCACACCACCTGCATATATAATGTCTGTGAGGCTTTGATTTTGTAATAATTGTAAGCGCATATCTCTTTCGACATCGTCAAACTGGCTGGGATTAAAGCGCACATCAAAAAGCGCAGGGCTTGTATTTTCAGAAAAGCGTAAAAGGTGGCAGCAGCCGGAAACGGAAAGGCAGGGGCGTGTGTAGCGTGTGAGTAAATGCTCGGCCATGCCCATACCAGCACCATAAAGAAAAATGCGTTCATCAAAATCGGCAAAAGAGCGCTGCCCCACGCCCTTTGGTTGTAAAAAAAAATCGGCGCATTGCACAGGGTGTGGAGCCACATGTGCTTCAATGGCAGCCCCTATGACAGCGGCCTTGGGATAACTTTGTGCGGCACTTTGCAAGCCGTGCAGCCAGCCTTTTGGCAAGAGCACATCGTCGTCTAAAAAAACCATTTGGCCGGCACGGCAAATTTCTTCTTGTTTAAGCAGCCAATTTCGTGCGGCAGGTGCGCCAATATTTACGGGCAAATCCAGAATTTGTAATTGACCGCCGTTTTTTACTGGCCATTGTTCGCTGATTTTTTTGAGCATATATGCCGTATTGTCGCTGGAGCCATTGTTAAGCACATAGACCTTGGCTTGAACGGCTTCTGTTTGGCAGAGGCTGCGCAAGCTTTGCTCTAATACTTCGGCCTTATTCCACGAATAGAGGGCAATGGGGGGCAGAGAATCCTTATTTGGTAATTTGGGCGCAAAAAGCATATGGTGCAGGCTTAAAATTATATTGGGGTGCCAAGGGTTTTGTTGCCAAACTTCAGTCATAAGGCGCAAGGATTCTTCATATTCTTGCATGTTGTGTAGGCACCAAGCTTTGCGCATGCTTTGCCAATGGTTAAAATGGGGGAGGTCTTGGCAAAGAGCAGCATAGGCTGTGGGGGCCTTTTCAAACAAAATGGCCCAAGCTGCAGTATATTTAAAGCAAAGCTCTTGCACATAAGGCTGTATGTTTGAGGGTGCTTGAGTCTTAAATGTCTGTAGCAAGGCTTGTAAATTCTGGCCTTCGGCATCATGGTCAAGGCACCATGCAAGGGCTTGTTCAAGCCAAAAGCCGCCATAGTGTGCATGGCTCAAATGTTTTTGGGCTTGGTTTAATATTATGGCACTGTTTTCTAAAGAAATATTTTGCAAGAGGGCTATGTCATGCTGCAGCTCTTGGTTTTGCGTGGGCACTTGGCAAAAAGCGGCAAGGCTGGCATATATGGGGTCAGACATATTGGCTGCCAAAAGCTTGAGTAAGCGACCTTGCAAAGGGAATTCTTGCCAAGTTATCTGTGCCATTTGCATGGCTGCCATGTTTCCAAGCTGTGTATTTGGGGCAGCTAAGGCTTTGTGTAATAAGGGTTCTAGGCATTGCCATGCGGCAAAAGGGCCAAGCGCACCATAGACCCATGCGGGGGAATGAGTGCAAAGGCTGTGCAGGTGGCTTGCATATTGTTGTGGATGTTTCATTTTTTTTTGCTCAAATATGATGTA
>CAYJHG010000049.1:0-8249 GCA_964369535.1 uncultured Desulfovibrionaceae bacterium | reverse complement strand
CCACATTAATTGTTAAGTTGTTCTATCAATTCATTTAAAATGCTTGCTTGTTGAGCTAAATTTTCTACAGCTTCAGACGCTTCAGCCATGGCAGCCGCGGTTTCACTTGAGATATTACGCACGTCTTCAAGTTTTTCATGTATAACATTGCTGGTTTGCGACTGTTCTTCTGCCGCAGAGGCAATGGATTGAATTTGCCCCGCCGTTTCTTCCACAATATGCACAATGGAATTTAGGGTATTGCCAGCCTCTTGAGCTTGGCTTGCCGCTTCGTTAACGGCTTGAACCGAACGCTCCACACTGGTAATATTTTCGCGGGTGCCGTGTTGTATTCCTGTAATCACAGCGCTTACTTCGCTGGTGGCCTGCATGGTTTTTTCTGCAAGTTTGCGTACTTCATCGGCCACAACGGCAAAACCGCGGCCGGCTTCACCAGCGCGTGCTGCTTCAATGGCAGCATTGAGAGCCAATAGATTGGTTTGATCTGCAATGTCGGTAATAACGCTGATTATGGCTCCAACACCTTCGGCTTGATTGCCAAGGCTGTCCATACCAGACTTTACCTCTTCGGTATATTTTTCCACATGCTGGAAACTTTGTGTCATATTGCTGACAACTTGTGAGCCTATTTGCGCATTTTCCATGGCAGCTGCTGCGGTGTGAGACGAATCAGAGGCACTTCTGGCCACTTCAAGCACAGTTTCATTCATTTCTGCCATGGTTTCAGCAGCTTCTGATACGCGCATGCTTTGCATGGAAGCCCCCTTGCTAGCTTGCTCCACCTGAGCTGCCAATTGCACGCTGGTAGAAGAAACATTTTGTGCCACATCACTGGCAGATTGAGCAATTTGCGCAAGGCGAACGCCATTTTCTTCGATAATACGTTGTTTTTGTACTATTTCTGTAACGTCACCCCAAATGGAAAGTGTACCTAAAAGATTATTTTGGGCATCGTAAAATGGCGATGAAGAAATAATAACATGAATTTCGTTACCTTTGTGCGTTGTAATAGACCTCTCCACACGCACAATGCGTTGTTCGCGCAAAGCCACAGATGAAGATGTTTCTGCATTTTTATCGCCCAAGATATATTCGCCGGAAGTTAGACCAATCATTTCTTCGGGTTCGCCAGTTCTTTCAATAATATCAATCATGTACTTGTTTGTAAAAACTGTTTTATCATCCGGTGAAAACACAGAACAAGGCACAGTTATGCCATTAAGCACCCCTTGTGAATAGGCTAGCTGCTTATGCAAGTGGTCCATAAGCGCTGTAAGATTTTGAGCCAAGGATCCTAATTCATCTTTTCCGGTTATGTACAACTTTGGTTTTTTACCAAGCAAGCTTTCTGCGGCAAAGGAGCTGATCTGCGCTATGGGATTTAAAACAGCTTTAACAAATACAAAACTAAAGAGCATAAAAACAATGCCCGCTATAACACAAACAGCCATTAGTAAAATTTGTAAGGAATGGGTTATCTCAGCAGTTGCAGCGGCTGCATGAGTAAGGGCAGAATGCAGCTTGCCGCGGATTACGGCAAAATGCTGTTGCACAGCCTGCATTGCTGGCAGAGTAGTTTTTTCATAAAGAGTTTTTACTGCATCATATTTGCCTTCTTTTTGCAATTTTTCAATTTCTGCAGCTGTTTGATGCAAACGATTGTGCGGAGTCTCTAATGCTTTAAAGTCTTCGGCAATCTCAGGAAATAATTTAATAAAGTTAGCAAGTTCTCCACCATAGTACCACTTGCCAAAAGCGCATTGATGTCCATCTTTTGAAATGTTTAAATCAGCGCTTTCCCTCATGGAAATATAGCTAGAGAGCGCGCTCACCCATTGCATATGCTGTATTTCTCTTTCAAGAAGTGAAATATTAAGTTCTGTAGCAGCAGATTGCCTTTCTTCACTGTCATTAAGTGCTTTGAAAGAGGCGAAAAAAGAAGCTCCACAAACCAATGCAACAACTAAAGCCACGAATAAAGCACCAAAAAATTTAGTTTTAATTTTTAAATCTTTCCACCATTGCATGATAACCCCCAAATATTAGCTGTGATAGTAATTAGCTTTTGCAACAGACCATTATGAAAAAAACTTTAGATACAAATCAAGGCTGAACAACCCTACTTAAAATACTTGTAAAATTAGACATTTGCGCATTAACCGCATAAGAACCCATAAGGCATTGATGGTAGTCAAATTTGAAATTTAAGGCCGATACATAATTATGCAAAGGCCTTAAATTGTTGCTTAGCATATATGAATTTACACTCTATGTCTACTTCTCATATAAAAAATAATACTTTTTATGCAGAATGATACATTTGCGTGTAAAGCAATGCATTTTAAGTAAAAAAAACATTAACACAATGAAATATGCAAAATTTTAATGCCTTCAATTGACGTGCCCCAAGTATGTGACTAATTTATTATTGTAAAATTCATTGTAAAAACTTGAAAAGGAGTGCTCATGTCTGAAAAGCCCATTACTATTGTTGCCATTTTAGAAGTAAAAGATGGCCAAAGGGATTTTGTACGTGCAGAAATGCTCAAAATTTTAGCCCCCACCCGCGCAGAAGATGGGTGCATTGACTATGTTTTGCACGAGGACAATAAAAATCCCAATATATTTATGTTTTATGAAACATGGGCTAGCTATGACTTATGGCAAAACCATTTAAAATCTGACCATTTGCAAGCTTATGCAAAAGTGGTAGGACATGCCATTGCCAGCAGGCAAATACTTGAACTAACTAAAAACGCTGAATAAAAATAAGGAGTTTTCATGGAAAATACCCAAGGCATCGCTCTATTGAAAGAACGTAGAAGCATACGCGCTTATAAAGATGAAATTGTAAGCCGTGAAATTATGGATAAAATTTTTGAAGCTGCACGCTTTGCGCCCTCTTGGGCCAACTATCAAATTGCACGCTACACCTGCATCTCCAATCCGGAAAAAATCGCCGCCCTTATCAATGACGGCGTGAAGGGTTTTGTATATAATATCAACACACTAAAGAATGCAAAAAATGTATTGGTGCTCAGTTTTGTTAAGGGAAAAAGCGGCAAGCTTGACCTTACAAAACCAGAATATGCCACAGCTCAAGAAAATTCTTGGGAAATTTTTGATGCCGGCATTGCTTGCCAAACATTTTGCTTGGCAGCGCATGCTTATGGTGTTGGCACATGCATTATGGGAGTTATCGATAATGACGGCATTGCCAAAGTGGCAGAATTGCCGGAAGATGAAACCGTGGGCGCTCTCATTGTATATGGTTATCCTGAAGGGGAAATCCCAGGCACCACAAGAAAGGAAACATCTGAAATAGTACGCTATATTGATTAATAAAAAAAGGTGGATTGTTCTAAGCAGCAATCCGCCTATAGCGTTACTAGCACAATGAACACTCTAAAATGAACTTTTTAGCAAACGCAAGCTACACTAAAAACACACTCATCTTACCTTTGCCCTGCTTACTTATGGCGTTGCCATATAAGAAGTGCAAAAAAAGGCCCACCAAGCAAGGATGTTACCACGCCAACCGGTAATTCTTGACCGTCGGAAAGTAAGGATCTGGCCAGCACATCGGCCCAGACCAAGAGCAAACCACCCCCAAAAAAAGCGCTTGTAAGCAGCATGCCGTGCCCTACGCTTTTTTGCCCCAAAAAGCTAAAGCACATGCGCAATATATGCGGCACCACCAAGCCCACAAAGGCTATAACCCCGGCCACAGCCACACAACCTGCCGTTATGCAACTGGCTGACACCAATAATATTATGCGCACCTTAGCTACAGATACCCCCAGTTGTGCCGCTTGCCTTTGCCCAAGGCTCAGCACATCAAGCTCGCGCCAATACATAGCAATGCCCATAACTCCTAATATTAAAGGCAATAAAATCAATGGCAAAGCGTCCCAAGTGCGTCCTTGAAAAGACCCCATAATCCAAAATACTATACTGGTGACCGATTCTTCATGCAGAGCTTTGATAAGCGCCACAAAGGCTCCCAAGAAAGTAGAAACAGCTATGCCCGCCAGAATAATATTTTCCCTTGCGCCCGAACTTTGCATCTGAACCTGACCAAAACCACTGCCAAGCAACATGGCCATTAGAAGGGCAAGCAAAGAGCCTGCAAAGGCAAAAATTGTGGTGAGACCGCCCACCATATACACAAAATTAGCACCCACAAGCGAGGTCATAAAAGCCAGTGTCGAAGCGCTCAAAGTTAATGCTATGCTAGCGCCACAAGCGGCTCCGGCTGATATACCAAGGGTGAAGGGATCTGCTAAGGCATTGCGCAAAACACCTTGCAGCACCACGCCGGCCACAGCAAGGGCGCCGCCACAAAACAATGCCAAAATCACGCGCGCCAAACGGATTTGCGTCACCACCACATAGGCAGTCATGTCCGCTTCGGGCAAAAGTTCGGGGGAAAAAAAGGCCAGCAGCAAATGTATGACTGTGTGCACATCTATGGGCATGGGACCTGGAAGGCAGGCCAAGGGTATGGACACTCCCCATAAAAATACATAAAAAATCAGAACAATACGTTCTTTGCCGCCGGCCATATGCTCTAAATGCTCTTAAACACCAAGGTGCCGTCTTGTACGTCTACAAGCACATGGCCGCCTTCGTGCACTTCACCGCTGATAAGTTTTCGTGCCAGTGGTGTTTCTAAATTATGTTGCATATATCGCCTTAAGGGTCTAGCTCCGTACAAAGGGTCATAGCCAGCTTCTGCCACAAAAAGTTTGGCTGCATCGCTCATGTCAAGCTGCACTTGTCTTTCTTGCACTCGTTCACGTAAGCGCATGAGCAATAAATCCACAATGCGCCCAATTTGCTCCAAGGTCAAAGGCGTAAAGAGTACTGTTTCGTCTACTCTATTAAGAAATTCCGGCCTAAAATACTTACGCAATTCTTCCATAACCATTTGGCGTGTTTTTTCGGCCAGTTGCCCTTGAGCATCAATACCTTCAAGCATGAGCGGCGAACCTATATTAGAAGTCATAATGACTATACAATGGCGAAAATCCACCGTGCGGCCTTGGTTATCTGTCAGGCGGCCATCGTCCAATAATTGCAAAAGCGTATTAAATACATCAGGATGCGCCTTTTCAATTTCGTCAAAAAGCACCACAGAATAAGGCTTACGCCGCACAGCTTCTGTAAGTTGCCCACCTTCGTCATAGCCCACATAGCCGGGAGGTGCTCCAATAAGACGTGAAACAGAATGCTTTTCCATATATTCACTCATATCAAGGCGCACCATATTCTCTTCGGTGTCAAAAAGTGCCGCCGCCAAGGCTTTGCAAAGCTCTGTCTTGCCTACACCTGTAGGCCCCAAAAATAAAAAAGAACCTGTAGGGCGCGAAGGGTCAGAAAGGCCTGCTCTTGCGCGTAAAACAGCATCGGCCACAGCCTGCACAGCGGCCTCTTGCCCCACCACACGCTCATGCAAGGCTTCGCCAAGGCGTAATAGCTTTTCTCTCTCAGATTCAAGCAAACGCGTTACGGGAATGCCCGTCCACTTGCCAACAATTTCCGCCACATCATCGGGGCGTACTTCTTGCCGCAAAAGGCGCTTACTCCCATCTTCCGATCCTTGCTCAGCCTGCTGCAGACGCTTTTCCAAACTGTGCAACACAGAATATTTGAGCTCTGCAGCTTTATTCAAATCATAGGCACGTTCGGCTTGCTCAATGGCAAGACGTGTCTGTTCAATCTGCTCTTTTATTTCGCGCACGGAGTCAATGGAATTTTTTTCTGACTCCCATTGCTCGCGCAAAACACCTTGCTGCACGCGCAATTCCACAAGCTCACCTTCAAGCTTGAGTAAGCGCTCTTGAGCTGCAGCGTCAGTTTCGCGACGCAAGGCCTCACGCTCAATTTCAAGCTGCATAACCTTACGATTGGCCGCATCCAATTCCGCCGGCAAAGAGTCGATTTCGGTGCGGATCATGGCTGCAGCTTCATCCACAAGGTCTATGGCTTTGTCGGGCAACTGTCTATCTGGAATATAACGGTGCGATAAAGTAACGGATTCCACAATGGCTGAATCGCTAATACGCACCCCATGATGCACTTCAAAGCGCTCTTTCAGACCGCGTAAAATAGATATGGCATCCTCAACACTTGGTTCTTCCACAAGCACCGGCTGAAAACGCCTTTCCAAAGCAGGATCTTTTTCAATATGCTTGCGATATTCGTCCACAGTGGTGGCACCCACACAATGCAATTCACCCCTTGCCAGCATGGGCTTTAATAAATTGCCAGCGTCCATGGCACCATCTGTTTTGCCAGCTCCCACAATAGTGTGCAATTCATCTATAAAAAGAATAATTTGCCCTTCGGATTTTTCCACTTCATTAAGCACGGCTTTTAGGCGTTCTTCAAATTCACCGCGATATTTGGCTCCGGCTATGAGCGAGCCCATATCCAAGGCATATAAGGATTTACCCTTAAGACCTTCGGGCACATCTCCATTCACTATGCGAAATGCTAGACCTTCCACTATGGCTGTTTTACCAACGCCGGCTTCGCCTATGAGCACAGGATTATTCTTGGTGCGGCGCGATAATATGCGGATAACACGTCGAATTTCTGATTCACGCCCAATAACGGGATCCATCTTTCCAAGGCGAGCTGCTTCCACAAGGTCGCGGCCATATTTACTCAAAGCCTCAAAAGTATCTTCCGGATTAGCACTGGTCACCCTAGCGCCACCGCGCAAAGTATGCATGGCAGCGCTGAATTTTGCTTTGGTTATGCCGTATTCACGCCATATTTCGCCCAGTGGAGAAGAGGCGGGCACATCGCAAAGGGCCGCAAAAAGATGGTCCACACTGACATATTCGTCCTTCATGGCCTTGGCTTCTGTTTCTGCTTGTGCGAGCACTTTCCCAAGACGCTGTGTTATCATTATTTTGTTGGTGTCCATGCTCTGACCGGAAACAGAAGGTCTTTTGCGTAAAATGCCTTCCACAGCCACTTGCAGTGCACGCACTTGTATGCCCATATGTTCTAATATACGAGGAACAATACCTTTTTCTTGTTGCATCAGAGCCAATGCCATATGTTCCACATCTGAATCTTGATGCCCCATGCCGGCCGATATATTTTGTGCATCTGTAATCGACTGACGCGCTTTTTCAGTAAATTTTTGAAAATCCATGATATTCTCCAATTGCTTTGCTTTGCATCCATGAACTACAAAACAAGCATCCAAATATATATATTAAATTATTTTTGTTCTTCCGCATGCTTTGCGGCAATTTGTTCCCACAATTCCTTTTCTGCATCGTCTAAGACATTAGGTGCTGTTATCATAATTTTAAGCATTTGGTCACCGCGCGAAGCGTTGGGGCCAAGGCCACGACCACGCAATCGAAAGCGTTTACCAGACGATGTACCAGCAGGAATATGCATTTCAATGTCGCCTTCAAGAGTTGGCACTTGGACATTGGCACCAAGCACGGCTTCCCAAGGCATTAAAGGTAAATCATACAAAATATTTATGCCATCTACACTAAATTTTTCATGTGCCGCATATTTGATGCGTAAAAATAAATCTCCGTTGGGGGCACCATTCATGCCACTATCCCCTTGCCCGGCAAGGCGTAATTTTGCCCCTTCGCGCACACCTGCAGGTATATTTACATCAAGGGTACGCCCGCCCACACTTATGGTGCGCCGTCCGCCTTGCAAAGCATCCTGCAAGCTTATAGAGATTTCTGCTTCCACATCACGCCCACGTCGCTGTCTGCGTGAAAAAGAAGCGTAGGGATCAGGCCCAAAGCCACCTTGCTGCCTGGCCGCTTGACCAAAAAGCACTTCAAAAAAGTCCGAAAAACCACCGCTGCCACCAAAGCCACTGGCATCAAAATTAAAGCCTTCAAAACCCGGCGCACCTCTGAATTGTTGCCCGTGCTGCCAATTATGACCCAGCTGATCATAGCGCTGGCGCTTATCTGCATCTTTCAAAACTTCATAAGCTTCGTTAATTTCTTTAAATTTATCTTCTGCTTCGGCATTGTCGGGGTTTAAATCCGGATGATATTTACGCGCTAATTGTTTAAAAGCTTTAGCTATTTCCTCAGCTGAAGCTTTTTTGTCAACGCCAAGCACTTGATAATAATCTTTATATGAAACACTCATAATTTCCTCCCAAATAGCCCATTATGCCCAAGGGCAAATGACACAGCTACCCTCCAAAAATAAGCTCAATCTGTATAAGGTCAATGGGTAAAGGG
>CAYJHG010000048.1:0-8299 GCA_964369535.1 uncultured Desulfovibrionaceae bacterium | reverse complement strand
GTAATGTAGTTAAGAAAAGTGGAGACGCCGCCCAAATAGCTGTTGCGCGCTTCAATCATGGCGGCGGAGGCAAATTCGAATTGTTCTTCTAAACGACGTAATTTTACAATTTCGCCCACATCATTGGCAAGGGCATTATCCACTTCTTCAATGGCACTGGCCACAGTTTTGGCGTAACTTTGCACTTGAATATCGGCAGTAGCTTTGGCTCTTGCTTCATCGGCAGACAGGGCACCACCGTCAAAAAGAGGCATGGCCAAAGCACCCACAAGAGATGCCAGCCAATTGCTAAATAAAAATGCAGGATTGCCAGCTTCATAAATGAGGCTAGCTGAAATGCGCAACGTGGGGTATCTGTTGGCATGAGCTGTGGAAACATCCCAGTCTGCTGCAGCAAGGCGAGCCCACGCGGCCTTGATATCTGGGCGCGCGTCAAGAATTTCTACGGGAAGCCCCACTTCGGGTATGGTTTCCACAATGGGTAAAGAGGCATTTTCGTCAATATCCATGCCCATGCCAGGCAAAGTGCCTTGTAATATGGCAAGTTTATTGCGTAATATAGAGGCTTCTTGTTTTAAATCCGGCACTTCAGAAAGCACAGAAGCCAAAAGCTCTTTTTGCTGTAAAAGTTCAAGGCTTGTGCCTATACCATTATTAAAACGCACAGTTTGCAATTTAACCAAATCTTCATTGATGGCAATTTGTGATTCAAGCACTTCTAAGTCACGTCTATTACCAAGCAGGGCAGCCCATGTATCGGCAACAGTAGAGGCCACAGTCATGGCTGCAGATTGCAAATCTTGCGCTGTGGCTTCGGTGCGCATAAGTTCTGCTTTTCTTTGTGAGGTAATGCGCCCCCATAAATCTAATTCATAAGATGCAGCGCCCCCAAGTTGGTAACCGTCCAACACAAAATCTGTAGGTTCGTCACCTGTTTGTTCCACAGAATACGTGCGGTATGACCTAGTGTCGCCGTCAATGTTAATGCTTGGGAAAAGTCCGGCCGTGGCTTTGCGTGTGACGGCTTCGCTTTGGCGCAATGTTGCCCAAGCCGTTAAAATATCGAAGTTATGCTGCAAAGATTTTGTGACTAATTTGTCCAGATCTGCATTACCAAAGCTTTTCCACCAGCCTTCATCTTTGGAAACAAGGCTTACGGGCTTAGCGTGTTCTAACCTTCCTACATTTTCCGAAGGTGTTGAAGGATAGGCTTCAGGCATAGCCGAAGGTAATATGGCTTCATTGGTGCGCGGGTCTGGAGCAAAAGGGGTGCAGCCTGAAAGAACCATAAAGCAAATTATGGTTAGGCAGCCGTTTGTTATTTTTAAAAATTTCCCGTGCACTGTGTTTCTCCTTAATATAATCTGTATAGTCAGCAGTCTTTTTATTTTACAAATTGTTTTTTAAAAACTTGCGAGCATTTTGCGTATTTTTATGGGCAAAAATTTTTGCATATTGCTTTATTAACGGTAGTGTAATGCAAAAAGGAAGCCAATGTACATAATCTCATACATACAAAGTTGCTTTCTTATATAATCAATAGTTATATTTATTGCAAAGCTTTTATCTTGGAAAAATTTGATTTGCACACGACATTGTTTATTTAAAAAATGTGTAAAAAAAATGTACACTGTGCGATTTTTGTACACTTAGAGTTAATAAAAAATCATTGTGCTAAGCTCCGTACAGGGTATTTTCTGTGACAAGCTTACAAGTGACAAAGACAAATTTTTTTGCTATCATGCTACCCATTGCGTCTTCTTGTGCACTCCTGCGCAATTATTTTTGCTCAATAAAATTATTTTTCTCTTGTGAAAATAGTTGTTAACGTAAGGCGCATGTGCAGGAACTTGTCTTAACCAAGAACCCTGCACCGTGCTTTATGCAGAGGTTACCAACCGTAAACAGTGGAGATATTATGCCAACGTTACAGTACAAACGTATTTTGCTTAAAATCAGCGGCGAGGCTTTAGCAGGTGAACAAAAACACGGTATTCATCCAGACACTGTTTCTCAAATTTGTCAAGAAATCGGCACAGTTGTTTCTCTTGGTTTAGAAGTGGCCTTAGTTATTGGCGGTGGCAATATTTTTCGTGGTCTTTCTTCATCTGCCAAGGGCATGGAACGTTCTTCCGCTGACTATATGGGCATGTTAGCCACGGTGCTCAATGCCCTTGCTGTGCAAGATGTTTTGGAAAAACAAGGCTTTCCCACAAGGGTTCTTTCAGCCATTACCATGCAAGAAGTTTGTGAACCATTTGTTCGCCGTCGCGCCCTAAGGCATATGGAAAAAGGGCGCGTTGTTATTTGTGCAGCCGGTACGGGTAATCCTTATTTTACCACAGACACAGCTGCTGCTCTGCGCGGCATGGAGCTTAAGTGCGATGCCATTGTAAAGGCTACAAAAGTGGACGGCGTATACGATAAAGATCCCATGAAATACCCCGACGCTGTAAAGTATACCACAGTGAGCTATGATGAAGCCTTGGCCAAGCATTTGGGTGTTATGGACGCCACAGCCATTGCTTTGGCGCAAGACAATAATGTGCCCATTTTTGTGTGCAAAATGTTTGGTGGGCATATTCAACGCGTGGTATTGGGCGAAGAAGAAGGCACTAAGGTTTGTTCCTTAACAACATAATTTGATTATTTTTTTAATTTAGGAGGCTATATGGACAAAGATACAGTACTTTTGGAAACTGACGATCGCATGCAAAAAGCCGTAAGCAATATGGATAAAGATTTTTCAAAATTGCGTACAGGCCGCGCCAGCACATCCTTGGTGGACGATATTAAGGCCGATTATTATGGAACCCCAACCCCTATAAATCAAGTGGCTTCTGTGGCCATTCCCGACAGCCGAACCGTTACCATTCAGCCTTGGGACAAGGGCGCATTTGCTCCCATTGAAAAAGCTATTTTAAAATCAGATTTAGGCTTAACCCCTATTAATGATGGAAAAATTATCCGTATTTCCATTCCCCCCCTTACCGAAGAACGACGCAAAGATTTGGTAAAAGTTTCGCGTAAATACAGTGAAGATGCCAAAATTGCCGTGCGTAATGTGCGCCGCGATGCCAATGACCAATTAAAAAAATTAGAAAAAGATAAAGCTATTTCTGAAGATGATTTGAAAAAAGCCACCGATGAAGTGCAAAAGCTCACTGATAAATATGTGGCTGAGGCTGACAAAAAATGTCAGGCCAAAGAAAAGGAAATTATGGATATTTAAATGGATTCTTTGCCGCAACACATAGCCATTATCATGGACGGTAATGGCCGCTGGGCAAAAGAACGAGGGCTTGTGCGCACAGAAGGGCATAAGGCCGGAGCCTTGGCTGTGCGTAAAATTATTACAGAATGCCGTAAGCTTGGTATAGCTTATGTAACTCTGTACACTTTTTCTCATGAAAATTGGAATCGCCCCAAGGAAGAAGTGTCCACGCTTTTTTCGCTCTTGGTAGAGTTTTTGGCCAAAGAAGTTCCGCTTATGGAACAAGAGAGCATTAGTTTGCAAGTGTTTGGTGATGTGGAAGCATTGCCCTTTGCGGCGCGTAAGGCTTTACAACACGGCATTGAACGCACAAGCCCCAAATCTGGGCAAAAAGCGGCTATGTATCTTAATTTGGCCTTAAATTATGGCGGGCGTAATGAAATTTTGCGCGCAACAAAATTGCTTGTGTCGCAAGGTATTACAGCTGAAGACGTGACAGAAGAAGCCTTTAGACAGGCTCTGTACAGTAAGGATATTCCTGATCCGGATTTGGTTATCCGCACCAGCGGTGAACTCCGTATCAGTAATTTTTTGCTTTTTCAGTGTGCCTATAGTGAATTTTATTTTTGTTCTAGCTATTGGCCGGACTTTGACGAGGCGGCCTTGCATGCGGCCTTAAATGATTATGCCGCACGGCATCGCCGCTTTGGAAAGGTATAAAGTCCTGTATTTGTTAAGAGTATGATATTGCTAACAATTTGAATGAGGAGCACATAAGTGTTAAAAGGTTTTCCCGTTTGTAAAGAACGGATTATAACGGGGCTACTTCTTGCCGCCATAACAGGTTTTGCCCTTGTGGTGCGCGGCTGGTTTTTGCTTTTTTCTGTGCTTATAGTGTGTGCCTTAACCCTTTGGGAATTTTATTCGTTATTTTGGGGACCCACGGGTCGCATCCGCATGCGCATTTGTGGTATTTTGTTGGGCTGGGGTATGCTTTGCCTCACTTGGATGCAGAGACCGCAAGACGCTCTTGTTTTTTTGGGTGGCGGTTTTGTGCTCACGGCCTTGAGTTATCTTTTTAGGATAGACGTCATTGACGAAGAAGAAGACGATTTTGCCCCCGGTAGCATCTTCTTGGTGGGGCTTGCCTATATTCCCTTGCTGCTTTTGCCAACCACATATTTGACCTCGCCCAAGCTTTTCTTCGTGCTCAGCGCTGTTATAGCTTCAGATGTTACGGCGTATTACATAGGCACACGTTTTGGTAAGCATAAGCTTTGGCCAAGGGTTAGCCCTAAAAAAAGTTCTGAAGGCGCACTTGCTTCCTTGGTGGGTTGCGTTGTTGTTTGCGTGGTGCTTGGTCTGTGGCTTGGCACAGGTCCTTGGTGGTCTTTTGCCTTGCTTGGGGTGTTACTAAATGCTTTTGCGCAATTGGGCGATTTGTTTGAATCGGCATTAAAAAGAGCTGTCAATGTTAAAGACTCCGGAAATTTTTTACCGGGGCATGGCGGTTGCCTTGACCGTTTAGACAGTGTGCTTTTTGCTGTGCCTGTTTTTGCCGTTGTGGATCAGTGGTATAAATTTTTCTAAGGGAAAGCCTTATACATAATGCAAATGTTTAATTAATAAGTGGAAAATATGTATAATCTTTGGCCTACGCAACATGGTGCTGTAAACTATATATCACCGCCACCAAGTCTTGCTTGGCAACAAGAAAAGCGGCGTTTGGTGCTTTTGGGCAGTACCGGTTCCATTGGGGTGAATGCTTTGCGCATTATTGCAAAAAATCCCCAACAGTTTGATATTATAGCCCTTGCTGGTGCCACTAATGTGCAACTTTTAGCCGAACAGGCTGAGCTTTTCAGGCCGCCTTACCTTGCCGTTTATGGTCAGGCCGAGGCAGATGTTTTACACAAGCTTTTGCGTAAAGTGTATAAGGTTGAAATTCTTCAAGGACAAGAAGGCTATGCCGAGCTTGCTTCTTTGCAAGAAGCCAATACTGTCCTTTCTGCCCAAGTGGGTGCGGCCGGCCTTAGAGCCACAGTGGCGGCAGCCCTTGCTGGCAAAGTGATTTGTTTGGCTAATAAAGAATCGCTTGTATTGGCCGGAGATCTTTTGCGGCTCATTTGTGCGCACACAAAGGCTTCTATTTTACCGGTGGATTCTGAGCATAATGCATTGTTTCAAATGCTTGCAGGGCGTCCTGAAGGGCATATCTCTAAGCTAATTATCACCGCTTCGGGCGGGCCTTTTAGGGGTAAAAAAACAAAAGATTTACAGGGTGTAAGTTGTAAAGATGCTTTAAAAAATCCTAATTGGAGTATGGGGGCTAAAATCAGTATAGATTCAGCAACCCTTATGAATAAAGGCCTTGAAGTTATCGAAGCGTATCACCTTTATGGCGTAAAGCCGCACAAAATTGAAGTTGTGGTGCATCCTCAGTCCATTATCCATTCACTTGTGGAGTATACGGACAATTCTATGCTTGCCCATATGGGCGAACCGGATATGTGTATGCCCATTGCCCATTGTCTTAATTGGCCGCATGCGCAGCCATGTGGTGTGCAAAATCTTGACCTTGTGCGCCTTGGGCAATTGACTTTTGAAGAACCGGATATAACTACATTTCCTTGCCTGCAATTGGCAAAGCGCGCTCTTGATCATCGCGGTGGTGAATGTGTTGTGCTTAATGCAGCCAATGAAACAGCGGTGGAACTTTTTCTTGAAGGGCGTATTTCCTTTTTGGATATACCTGCTTTAATTGAACATGCTCTTCACAGTCACCGTATGAACAACTTTGGCAACACGCCATTCAGTGTAAGCTTTTTTGCTTCTGCTAGCATGGAACCTGAGCATGTGCAAAAGGTTCTTAATCACATAATGGATTTGACCAAAACAACCCGGCAAGTAGTACAAAAACTCGCCGGAATACAGGAATAAATTGTGTTTATAAGTATAATATCTGTGCTCCTCGTCCTTGGGGGGCTTATTTTTATCCATGAATTGGGGCATTTTCTTGTGGCCCGATCATTGGGCATGGGCGTTTCGGCTTTTTCCATAGGCTTTGGGCCAAAAATTTACAGCAAAACCGTCGGCAAAACAGAATATTGCCTTTCGGCTATTCCTCTTGGTGGATATTGCGCCCTTGTGGGTGGCGAATATGGTGATAGCGAAGAACACGAAATCGATGCAGAAGAAGCGGCCATACAAGCCAAGTTTGATGATAATGAACTTTTTCACCTCCGCCCCATATGGCAGCGCATGCTGGTGATTTTTGGAGGCCCAATGGCTAATTTTTTAGCAGCCTTTGTCATATATTGGTTGCTCGCCTTTAGTTATGGCCAGTCCTACCTTGAACCAAACATAGGCGCTGTAATAGAAAATAGCCCAGCTTCTCAAGCCGGTTTAGAAGTTGGTGATACTATAGCGCATATTGATGATATGCCCATAGTAACTTGGAGCGAAATGGCTAAAGCTATCAATGCAAGCCAAGGAAAGAAAATTGATATTAATTATGTGCGTAATGGCATAAATAAAACAACAAGCCTTGTGCCCACAGCGCGTATCCAAAAAAATATTTTTGGCGAAGACACAGAAACATATGTCATAGGCGTGCGCGCTTCGGGTAAAACCTCGCATGTGGACAGTTCATTTTTTGAGGCTTTCTTTATTGGTGCAGAAAATACTTGGGCCATGGTAGACCTAACATACATGAGCGTGGTTAAACTCTTTCAGCGCTCCGTGCCCCTTGATCAAGTGGGTGGGCCTATCATGATTGCTCAAATGGTGGGTGAACAAGCTTCGGCAGGTCTTGCCAATGTGCTTGCCCTTGCAGCACTTATCAGTGTAAACTTAGCCATTTTTAATCTTTTGCCCGTGCCTGTTTTAGACGGTGGCCACATAGTTTTTCTGACCATTGAAGCCATTATTCGCAGACCCTTACCCATTAAATTGCGCACAATATTAGGGCAAATCGGCTTTTTCTTGCTCATAGGGCTTATGGTTTTTGCTACCTATAATGATATTGTAAGAATTTTTAGCGACTAGCATATTTATGTACACATGTGTTTTGAATGCTGCCGAGGGTAGGTTGCACATGGTTCTTGGGCACAACGATGTGACAAGCAGTCAAGCTCACATTGTATGTGCTCAAGATTGGCACGCACCCACACGCGGCACGGAAATTCTTGCTCCGGCTCTTGACCATATGCTGCGCACATTGCACCTTAAACCTTCGGACATACAACGCTTTGCTTGCGTAAACGGTCCGGGTAGCTTTACGGGCATACGGCTTATTTTAAGCACCGTTGCCGCCATGAGGCGTATTACCAAGGCTCAAAATGGCACGCTTGATTATATGCATGTGCTAGCCACAAGTGCCCTAGAAAAACTGCCCTCATGGCAAGATGTGTTGTATATTTGGGTGCTTACCCATGCCAGACGCGGCCTTGTGCACGGGCAATGCTTTCAAATAACACAAGACAAAAACCTCTTTGACTCCATACAAGCCATACAACCTGTTGCCCTGTATTCTCTTGAAACCTTACAAGGTATATTGAAACAGGCAAAGGAAGAAATCCATGTTTGCGGCAGCGGCTTAGAACGCAATAAAGACTTCTTTAGCGCATGTATGGCTGAATATGGATATATAAAAATGCTTAATTGTCAAGATCCTAGCGTAAATGCACTTTGGCAATGGGCTCAATGTGTGCCCTATGATGATCAAGATATTGAGCCCTTATACATACGCCCCTGCGATGCTGTGGAAAACCTAGATCACATAGCAAAAAAACAGGGCATGCAGCCTGAAAAAGCCCATGCCCGCCTTGAAGAACTTCTGCATAGCGAAGGTAAAATACTTTAGTTTTAAACTTTCTTGTTTCATTTTTCTCTTTCCCTTAAAGGGACAAGTGCTAGCGCGCAATATGTTTCCCCAGCCCTCTCAAAATGCGCTAATAATTTATTTTCTTTAACGCGCCCGGAAGGGGTAGTGAGCTTGAGCGAATGAGGCAAGCTCGCGTGATATAGCCTCCTTAACCCGCCGGGAAGGCTCGAGCGGTAGCGAGTTTGAGCGAGCAAGGCGCG
>CAYJHG010000047.1:0-8365 GCA_964369535.1 uncultured Desulfovibrionaceae bacterium | reverse complement strand
TTTACGTCTGATGAATGATTGGCTATGAAAATACCTTCAATAGAATTAATGCGGTCGCTGCCATTATTAAATATAGCTCCCCCAAAGTCTTCAGCACTATTACCTATAAATACACCTTCAATGGAGTCCATTGTTGCAGCGTTTGCAACGGCTCCACCATGTTTTGCGCTAGTATTGCCTATAAATACACCGTTTATTAAGTTATTATCGCCTGCTTGAACGTAAATTGCTCCACCATTGTCTATGGCAGCATTGCCTATGAAGGTTCCATTAACAGTAGTATTATCGCTATCCCAAAGGGCAATAGCTCCGCCCTGTGTACCAGCAGTATTAGCTATGAAGGTTCCATCAATATTTAAGCCATGGTTGGGAGATACAACATAAATGGCCCCACCAGAACTAGTGGAATTCAATCCATAAAAAACGTCACCAGCAATGTTAGTGGTAAGATTTGCTATACGGGCTGAAGAAGAACTGGGAGCAGTTACGGTATAGGCTAAATTTTCACCGGCTATGTTCACAGAAAAATCACGTAAGCCACCGCTGCCTGAAGCTATGCTATAATCGGGATTGCTCTGCAGTATCATGGCATTAGCCAAGTCTGTGGGAGCGTTGAAAGTTGCCATGCTGCTAGGGCCTGCCTTAAACAATACACCAAAATTGGTATTTATGCCATTTATCACCAAATCAAAAGTGGTGTAATAATCGGTGTTATCCTTGCTTTCTTCAATGACATAATAATCGCTGCTGGATATACTTACAGCGTGGGCACTGAGTAAGGGGGCAAGAGTAAGACAGACACAAAGGCTTGCAGCCATAAAGCCTGTGCGCATGGAGTTTGCAAGCTTGTTCAAGAAATTACATTTATGAAGAATGGTATTATAGAGGTTCATAAGATTACTTTGCATTTTCGTTCCTTGGCAGGTTTTTAAAAGTATATTTTATGCAGTATTATATATTATTATCATCGTGATAAAACTAAATAAATTTTGTACCAAAAAGCCAAACTGTACATAAATACAGCTTGGCTTTTTATGCATGTTTTGGCGGAGGCGTATAGGAGTCGAACCTACCATGGACATCTCTACCCACCACTAGTTTTGAAGACTAGGCGCTACACCGGTAACGAAACGCCTCCACAAAATAAATTCTATATTATTTTAAGCCCCATGGCAAGTTGAGATATTTCACTTATTCTTCATTCCATTTCGTCAAACACTGGCTAATAAATTGACAAATGCTTGCATGTTCTTCCTTGCCATTGCCCTGCACCTCAATGGGGGCACCCATATGAAAATGAATGGTTCTCTTCGGAACTACTAGACCAAAATCTTTGATGATTTTTCCTTGAGCCCACGCGTCTGTTTTCAAGGCCAAAGGCAAAATGGGCTTTTCTGCGTATTTGGCAAGTTTCACACCTATACTGTTAAACTTAGCTATCTCAAAAGCTCCGCGAGTGCTTTGTGGAAAAATAACCACAGACATGCCTTTATCCAAACGTTTTTTGCCTTCGTCCAACATCAATTTTAAATCTTGGCGCGGATTATTTCTTCCTACGCTAATAACATCGCGTGAGGCCAACACATCGCCAAACCATGGCGCACGCATAAGGCTTTCTTTAACCACAAAAGTCACAGGCCCACAAGGACGCAATATACTTGGCAAAAGAAAAGTCTCTAATGTACTCATATGATTTGCAACAATAACGCAAGGCTCTTTGGATGTGCGCAAATGCTCAAGGCCGCGAATTTCAAAGCGGCATCCTATTTGTTCCAAAAGTCGCCCCACTCCTACACTGGCATGGGCCCATGCATAATCGTCGCACTTGCCAAGTTTAGCCGCTATGCACAATTGTTGTACAGGACCCAAAAGACCACGCGTATAAAACATGATGGTTGGAAAAGATTTGCTGAGAAAAGAAATTTCTCTGGCAGGGCTTATATAGCTGTCTGCGCCACCAAAATAGCTGTCTATGGTTTTGAGGGCTGTTTCGGCCATTTTCGTAAACACCTTATTTTTTAGTTAATTTTCGCCATATTTGATTGAGGCGCGCTTCTTCACCATTATCTTTAGCCTGGTAAAATTGACGCCCCAACAGTTCATTTGGTAAATATTCTTGCTCAATAAAGGCATGGGGATAATTATGCGGATATTTGTATTCTTTGCCATAGCCCCATTCTTTTTGCAATTTTGTCACCGCATTGCGCAAATGTAAAGGTACAGCAAAGGCTCCATTATTTTTTATTTCGCGCTTTGCAGCTAAATAAGCGGCATAAGTGCTATTGCTCTTACGCGCTAAGGCCAAATACACCACCGTTTGCGATAAGGGAATAAAACCCTCCGGCATGCCCACAAATTCCACAGCCTGTTGGCAAGCCACAGCCATACCTAGGGCTTGAGGGTCGGCCAGCCCCACATCTTCTGAAGCAGAAAGAATGAGCCTTCGGCAAATAAAGCGCGGGTCTTCGCCCCCTTCTAATAAACATGCCAAATAATACAAAGCCGCATCAGGATCACTGCCGCGTATGGATTTAATAAGAGCTGAAGCAAGCTCATAATGGCTGTCGCCGTCTTTATCGTGTCGGCTTAAAATTTCCGGCAAACCGGCCTTTACTTTTTCTACATTGCGATTTTCTTCCGGCAAAGAAGCCGTATATTCCACTAGATTAAGCAAGGTTCGCCCATCACCGTGTGCCACAGTGGCCAAAATGTCTAAAACAGCGTCATCAAGGCTCACCTCAAGCATTTCCGCTCCGCGTTTAGCCAAATCCAAAAGTTCAGCTCGCCCTAAAGGGCGCAAACGCAATACATGCAAACGCGAAAGTAATTGACGGGTAACACTGAACGAAGGATTTTCTGTGGTGGTGGCTATGAGCGTTAATTCGCCTGATTCCACCAAGGGCAAAAAAAAGTCCTGTTGGGCTTTAGAAAAACGATGTAATTCATCAAGTACCAATATTTCAATACCATAAAGTTTTTTGCGCAATTGCTGCAGGCCGGCTTCGGGGGCACTTATACGCAAGACATGTTCGCTTCTGGCATGGGCTAACAAAAGGGCTATGGTGGATTTGCCACAACCGGGAGGTCCAAAAAAAAGTAAAGAAGGTAAACGCTTGGACTGCAAAAGCGAGCGTATACGTCCTTCCACATGGGCCTGCCCCACAAAAAGATCTATGGATTTTGGCCGCAAGCGTTCTGGTAAAGGCGCACTTATGCTCATGCTGATTTTCTCCGCAATTCTGCTTGCATATAGTGCAAACCAAGGCACAATAAAGCCGCTGTTTCACAACGCAAAACCCTATCCCCAAGGCTTACCATTTGAAAACCTGCCTCTTGCATATTACCTATTTCCTTAACAGAAAAGCCACCTTCCGGCCCTATAACATATAAAGAAGTGCCTTCTTGTCCAAGCATGTCCGGCGACAATATGGGCAAATTGCCGCTTTGTTCCCAAGGCAAAAAGCGGTGCGTCACAGCAGCACTTGCTTGCAAAAGTTCTTCAAGGCTGCCTCCGGCTCCTTTACCTTTAAAAATACGTATTTGGGGCAACCAAGGATTACGACTTTGCTTTAAGGCCGCCACACATTGCCCTTGCCAATGCTCTTTCACATCATCAGGCACGCGCCCTTGGCTGTGCTCTCCTTGCCAAAGCCACACTTCGTGCACCCCAAGCTCCACAGCTTTTTCCATAAAAAATCCACGCCTTGTGGCCTTGCTCCAAGCCAAAGCCATAATGGGCAAAGAACATGGCCGCTCATGTGTTTTCTCTTCTTCCAAGTGCAAAGTCGCTTCTCGCTTATTCATGTGCGTAATACTGCAAAGGGCTTCTCGCCCTTCACCGTCAAAAAGTGATACCAATTCCCCAACGCGTAAACGCAAAGCTTGTATAAGATGGCGGGCTTCTTGACCTTGCAAAAGACAAATATCTCCCCAGACAGAAGGAGGCAAATAAAAGGCGTGATGCATGTATGTCCTTTATACGCTCTCTGCGGCGCATTCTATATCAGTGGAAGCAAGTTCCACTGACGCGCCTTATTCGCTCAATAGCTCGCTACCGCTCGAGCCTCCCGGCCGGTTAAGGTAGCAAAACGGTTCGACTATACAACATGACGCCTAGTCGCACTTCATGCGCGACACAAGCCACCTCAAACAAATATCCATATTATAAAATAGCCAAGGCGGCGCTGCGCGCTTTACGCACCGAAATAAATGTATCGCGCAATGCCACAATACGACGATAATTTTTGCGTATTTCAAGGCCGGATTCAGAAAGTTTATTCTCTGCGACCGAAATGTAAGTACGAATAATATAACGGTCTGCCAAAATATCGTCAATAATATTAATAATAGTGTCCACCAGCGAAGAAAAAAACGACACTATTTCATGGGAAAGTTCCGTCAACAGTACCACACTGTCTTGCAGCATTTTTTTATAGCTCAAACGCACTCCCTTAACATTGCGTTCGCGCAATTCCTCAAGCATACGCACCTTACGCGCTTGTTCAATATAAGCAAAGCGTTGTTGCACTTCAAGAAACAAATCACGCGATTTGCCAAAGGCGTCATCCCTAGACGGTGATTGCATATACCCTTGCACAACTTTACTTATATTGGCAAAAAAATCATCACTATAGCTTATTATGCGGCGCTGATGCTTTGTAAGCCATGTGTACAAAAACTTGAGCCTTTTTTCTTCCGTGTCGGTATTTTCTATTAATTCTGTACGTTTATACAAAATTTTACCCATATATTCACCACGCACAATATCATTGAGACGCAAAAACATATTTGTAGAATCGCGTATAATATTAAGACCTTGCAAAGGTTCACCTGTAATGGGATGCAAAACTTCTTGCGAAGCCACAGAAAGAGCACGATCTTGGCGCACATTGCGCAAATCATAACTGTGTTGCTTATATGTTACCCGAATAATAACAACTCGCTTTTCTTCATCAACAAAATAGCCTTTATCTGTTATGGTTTTTATGGCGTCTTGTTGGTCTGCGTCCAAGCTGATGAGCGCTATTTTTTCCACCAAAGGATAGCGCGCATGGTCGCCCGTGCCCACATAAGTGGTAATGGTTCTGTCTGTTTGCCCAAGAACACGCAAAAGAAACTTTTCATTCATATTTTGCAATTTACGCGCAAAAAGTGCGCTGGACGTTCGACGCTCAGAAACCAAAGGAAATCCATAAAGCTCCATAAGATATTGATATACAAAAAGCCTATTGCGCTCATACATGTCGTGGTCGCCATAGCGAAATTTACCTATACGCATGCCAAAGCGCTTCAATTCACTGTCAATATCAGAAGGAAAAGAAGCAAAAATCCCCGTCAGATGAAATTGCCCAAAAGTATCGGCAGACAAAACATGTGCCCTATCCAATTTGAGCAAATACGGAATCAAAGTGGGATAATAATCTAAAAGAGAAGTATCAAGCCTGCCACACACTTCGTGAAATTCATCGTGCAAAACGCGGGGCAAACGCTGGGCAATGGTTTGCACATTGCGTTTCAAAATGGGTTCTTCTAAAGGACAATATGCACCGTCAGAATCATAAACGGCATTAAGAATGGGATGTATAATATCATACTGAAAAATCTCTGAAAATAGCTTTAAAGGGCGCTCAAAAGCCACCATGGAAAAACCCGGTAATTGCGTGTATTCCCACATGTCATTGTCAAAAGAAGGCAAAAGCTCGCGCCCTTCCACAAGAGGATAGTTTTTGGTTGTTTGATAGGGTTTTACAAGGCAATGACGGATGTGCACACTGTTTAAAAATCGGTGCAAAGCTTCTAAAGACCCTATTTCAATATAGTCTTTAAAAGAGCTTGCGTCCTTCCATGGTAGGCCGTCCTTGGTAAAAACTTTTTTCCAAGAAAGCATATCTCACCCTTTTTTGTTTACCAAATACCCCAAAAACCCATGCGCCTACGGCACAGGCAATATTATGCCACCAGTGATAAAAAATGCACCACAACAAAAAACAATAAAAAAACAATAAAAACAAGATATTAAGAATTGCACTTATGCGCCTTCGCAAACCATTATTTTAACCATTGGGTCTGTTATCAATGGCTTACAAAGTTTTTGCCCGCAATTTTGTAAAAATTTACTTTTTTTTGCAAGCGTAGTACAAGGCTATTTTTTAGAGATTTTATACTATTTCTAAACAAATTTCTAGTGTATTATTACCCCTTTTCGGCCTAAATTTTATTTTAAATTTTCGCTTGGGCTTTAAAAGCTGTTGCGAGTGGCGCAAGGCTTTGATAGAATACTTTGAGTGTCAGCAGGCAACAATCCCACTCACACATAAAAAATTGACACCTATGAAAGAAAATAATCCCTCACAAACACTACTGCTATCCATTGTCTGCAGTGTTTTTGAAGCATATTCAGCAGCACTGTATCTGCCAAACGAACACGAAGAAGGCTTTAGCCTTGCGGCTTCCTTTTCCCTTGGAGATACCGATGCATTTAATAAAAAAATTGCAGCGGGTGCCGGCCTTGCCGGTTGGATATTACGCAATAACAAACCCTTAGTTGTTGCAAATTTTGACCAACAGCAAAGCAATCTTGGCTATTATGGCGAAGGCGAAGAAGCCCTTATCCGTGCTTTTATGGGTTGTCCCATCCCTTCTGGCGGTGTGCTTTGCGTTGACAGCAAAAGACAATATTCTTTTTCTGATAAAGACAGTAAAATTTTACAGATGTTTGCTGAACTTGTGACCAAGCAAAATGTAAAACCTGTTCCGCAATTACCGCAGTCGGATATTTCTACATATTTTTCTCATTTGGGAGTTTTGCAATCCTTGCGCATCCAGCACAAAAGATGGCCCATTTTTTTACACAATTTTTTAAGCACCGTAGCTCATGCCACAAAGTTTGACTATTGCGCTTTTGCGTCTAAAGACACAGAAAATGAAAGTTATGTCATCGAAGGCGAATCAAGCCCGCTTTTACTGAAAGAAAGTAAATATCTATCCATGCCATTGAGCAGCGGCATTGTGGGTTGGGTATTTCGCGATGAGCGCCAACCTATTTTTTCCGATGGTTTAAGCAGCAACGATGCCTTACCCCTTTTTGGCAAACATGAGGGCATGCCTTCTTTTAGGGCTCTCATTTGCGTTCCTGTGCTTGTGGACAAATCTGCCCGCGGTGTGCTTTGCCTTGCCCATGGCGAGAGCCGTGAAATGGACGATGCCCTGCGCAGCTTTGTAGCACAAGCTGTGGATAATTTAGGTCTTTTCTTAGAAAATCTTTATTTACGCAACCGTTTGCATGACCTTTTGCCAAAGGCCTATATACATGACCATGCAGGCCATGGTGATGGAATGGGGCAACCTCAGGAGGAGGAATAATGTTTTCTCGCTTATTTGGTTTTTTGGGCAAAAAACTGGCCATGGATCTTGGCACGGCCAATACACTCCTCTACACGCGCGAAAATGGCATAGTGTTAAACGAACCCTCTGTGGTGGCCATTGATACGCAAGATAATAAAGTTGTGGCCGTGGGAGCGCATGCTAAACAATTTATCGGCCGCACACCTAAGCGTATCAAAGCCATACGCCCCATGAAGGACGGCGTTATTGCCGACTTTGATATTACCCGCGAAATGATTTCTTATTTTGTGCGTAAAACCATCACCGGCATGCGTTTAACCAAGCCGAGCATGGTTATTTGTGTGCCCACCGGCATTACCCAAGTGGAAAAAAAAGCCGTTATTGATGCGGCAATATTGGCCGGCGCCAGAGATGTTTTTCTCATCGAAGAACCCATGGGGGCAGCCATTGGCGCTAATTTGCCCATTGAAGAACCCCTTGGCAATCTTGTGCTTGATATTGGCGGCGGCACCAGCGAAGTGGCCATTATAACCATGTCTGCCATAGCTTTTTCTGAGTCTGTGCGTGTGGCTGGTGATGCTATGGATACAGCTGTAAGGCGCTATATTCACGATGTTTTCCAACTAGAAGTGGGTGAAAATACCGCCGAAAACGTCAAAAAGATTTTGGGTTGTGCTGTGCCCATGCCAAACGCTCCTCTACTGGACGTTTCCGGCAAAGATTTAGCCCTAGGTACGCCTAAGGTCATACGCATCTCTGAAGGCCATGTGCGCGAAGCCCTGCGTGACTGCTTACGCATTATTATTAATGCCATATTCAATGCTCTGGAAAAAACACCGCCAGAACTAGCCGGCGATATTTATCGTAATGGCCTTTTATTGGCTGGTGGCGGTGCCTTGTTAAAAGGGCTTGACCAGCTCATTACCCAAGAAACACGCCTTAAGGTAATTGTGGACGATGACCCCTTAACCACTGTGGTGCGTGGCACAGGTAAAACTCTAACAGACTTGCGCGGTTACTC
>CAYJHG010000046.1:0-8434 GCA_964369535.1 uncultured Desulfovibrionaceae bacterium | reverse complement strand
AAAATCTTGCGCAGCAATTTCATAGTAAAACTCCCATAATTTTATTGTATGTGAATATAACAATCGGTAAAAACAAAAATTACTTTACGGTATATATAACTAAGATTGCGAACAAAGCAAGGTGTACAAGATTTTTTCTAAGAAAAAAACACAAAATAATTAGCAGTATTTAATTTTTTTGAAAAAGAGGACAGATTTGAGCGGGGGAAAACCTTTTGTTCGTAAAAAGTTTTCCCCCAAAAGACTTTGTCATCAAACTGAGAAACCCAAGGGTTACACATTTTTTTTTAAGATTTGAAAAGATTTTTTAGCAGTCTGTTATTTTATTTCTTGGATGAGCATGAGAGCGTCAGGGAAATTGCGCTGATTTTCCATATTTTCTTGAAAGTTTGTTTCATAGGCCTTGGTAAAACGCTTTATGGCCGGCGTCTTGCTGGTGGCATTATACAACCAAAAAGCTTCTTCTTTAAGTGCTTCTTCAATGGGCAAGTCAATGGAAGCATATACGGCCGCCTTGCAAGAATGTATGGAGTCTGCAGGGAAGCAGGCTATGCGCTCAGCCAAGGCTTGAACATAAGGCCCAATGGCGTCCGCATCTAAAGCTTTATTTATAGTTCCATAGGCTTCCGCTTCATCGGCATCAAAGTCTCGCGCACCCAAAATTATTTCTAAAGCACGCCCAAGACCGGCCTGACGCGCCATGCGTGAAGCGCCACCGCCACAAGGCAATATGCCCATGCCCACTTCCATCTGCATAAATTTTGCTTTACCCCGCGCCGCAAAACGCATGTCGCAAGCAAGAGCAAATTCATGTCCTCCACCACGGGCAAAGCCTTCAATTTTAGCAATGGTAGCTTGGGGCACACTTGCAATACGTTGCAAAACTTCTTGTAAATATAAAAGTTTAATATCTTCACGCGCCACTGCAACCGTGGGCATATCTTTCAAAAAAGTAATATCGGCATGAGCTACAAAAATCTCTGGATGTGCTGACTGAAACACCACCACCTTTACTTCCCTATCGCCTTCAAGCTTTTCTGCTAAAACATTCAAATCATCAAGCATGGGAATTCCTTGAATATTTACAGGAGGGCAATCAAATGTCACCCAAGCAACACCTTTTTCACACTGTACGGTAAATGTAGTAAAATTTTCATATTTCATATGTATTTCCTTAAAAATTAAATAAATTATAGGCAAAAGTGCAAATCAGACCTTTTCATTTTTTTAGTGTAACAAAATTTACGCTACATGCAAGCCATTTTATGATATAACTATGTATAATAATATATATTTTTTCACAGCAGCCTTTGATGCATATGGCAATTTTATTATTTTATACAATTACTGCACTTTTAAACATCGACTATTATAACAGGGATATATAAATGCAAAAAGCCTGAAAGCATCTTGGCATTACGCAAAAACACTTTCAGGCTTAAAAAAAGAACCTAGTATGTATTATCTATTTATGGGTGGGGAGTCGCTTCCGGCATTGAGTAAATCTGACAAATACCTAGAAACAAGGTTTAATTCATCTTCTGTTATGGTCGGCATATCCTTAGATCTTTTATTTTCCACCCCACTGCCTTCTGCCAGTAAATATATACCGGCGGCAGCCTTGCCCATGACAGAGAAAAACCGCCTTGGATCCCAGCCACGCTGGCGCACCCAATCAGCCGCTTTTTCAGAATACATAAAGTCGGCCTTACCTTCCACAATGGTGGGAGAAGCTTCTTCTTGTGCAGAAACAGCCCAAGCCCTAAACTGAGGTAAAAGTTTAATAAATGAAGCTAGTTCTTCATCTTTCATTGCTTCTTGATTTTCATATACACTGGCAGCCTGTAGTGTGGTCTGCCCCAAAAACATAAATACACCAAACAGGAACACAGCCATTTTTACCAAGAAAGCGCCCTGTTTTAAGGAAGTTAAATTTAGCAACATATGGCCTCGGTTTAATATTGCACAGCACTGATTTGATTTAATCTGTCAATATTATGATAGGATTCAATATAACGCAATGTACCTGTTTTACCACGTAAAACCATGGAATGAGTTATGGCACTGTGGCCAGTGTAAGCTACACCACGCAAAAATGTGCCACCGGAAATACCCGTAGCAGCAAAAAAACATTCATCCGAACGCACCAAATCATTGACAGTCAAGACTTCGCGAACATCTATGCCCGCTTCGGCAATGGCTTCTTTTTCCACATAGGATTGAGGATCAAGCCTTGCCAAAATTTGTCCGCCAAGTCCCTTTATGGCACAAGCTGCAAGCACACCTTCCGGAGTGCCGCCTGTGCCCATCATCACATCAACCACAGATCTTGGGTCCACAGCCATGAGCGCACCGGAAACGTCACCATCGGTATGTAATTGGATACGTGCTCCAGCAGAACGGATTTCGCGAATCAATTCTTCATGGCGTGGCTTATCTAGCACAAAAACCACAAGGTCATGCACAGACTTGCCAAGGGATTTGGCCACATTTTTTAAATTTATACTCACAGGAGCGTCAAGGTCTACCACATGGGCCGCATCACGCGGCACCACCAATTTTTGCATATAAAAGCTTGGGCCTGGATTGAACATGGTGCCGGCCGGTGAAACTCCGATAACCGAAATGGCATTAGGGCGACCGTAGGCGAGCAAGCTTGTACCCTCCACAGGATCAACGGCCACATCCATCTTGGGACCTTTGCCGGAACCCACTTTTTCACCATTGTGTAACATGGGGGCATCGTCTTTTTCGCCCTCACCAATGATAACACTACCATCAATATTCAAAGACCTGAAGGTATTACGCATTGCGTCCACAGCAGCGCCGTCGCCAGATTCTTTCTGACCGCGCCCAAGCCACCGCGCAGAAGCTAAGGCTGCGGCTTCGGTTATGCGAACAAAATCAAGAGCTAAATTTTTCTCAGGAATTTCTACTGCCATACTGTCCTCCAAAGCACAAAATCATTATAATACTTAAATAGATGTATTTGCAAAACCCTAAACTAATAAAGGGCAAAGCATTTCATTTTTACAAAACAAGCGAGAAACATTTTACTCTGCAATACAACAAAAGGCAAAGTTTTTTCTGAATTAATTCTTGGTTAATCAAAGACTATTTTTTGCACATTCTATGCAGGCATATGCGTCATGATTATGTATAGATTCCATACTTTGCACCTCAACTCTATACCAACTCACCTGTTCATGCTTTGCTAAAAGTTGGGCTGTGGCCCGAACAATATCTTCTACAAAGGCAGGATTTGCAAAAGCATGCTCTGTGACATATTTTTCATCTTTTCGTTTAAGCAAAGTGTATACAGGCGAAGATCCAGCTTTTTCTGCCATATCTACCAATTCTTCAATCCAAAAAAAACTCTTCATGCGCACAGCCATACGCACAAGGGCACGTTGGCTGTGTGCGCCTTCTTTGCTAATGGCTTTAGAACAAGGGCATACGCTCATGACAGGAACTTCCACTTCCAAAAGAAATTCCGGCTTGTTTCCTATCATTTCTCCTGTTAATTTACACTGATAGGTCATAATACCACTATCACTAGAAACAGGCGCTTTTTTACGGATAAAATAAGGAAATTTAAAATGTATATACGCACTTTTAGCTTCAAGACGCATTTTAACATTTTCCAAAAGCCTTTTCAAAGAGGCATAATCAAGCTCTTCGCCCCAATCTTCCAAAGCCTCCACAAAACGGCTCATGTGGGTTCCTTTAAAAGCAGAAGGAAGCTCAACCCCCATATCTACCGTGGCCACAGTATGCTGCCTGCCCTTTTCTCTATCTCGCACAAGCAAAGGAATTTGAATATTTTGCACACCCACCTTGTCTATATTCATGGGCACAAGAGCCGGACTATTTTGTACATCTTCCATTATACCACATCCTGACCTGTTGTTGTCATGGAAAAAGCCCCATGTTTTACCCCTCTGGTCGAAAGCAAGCGCTTGGCCAAGGTGTCCACGCGGCCAGCATCTCCTTTAAGCACCAAAACCTCAAGACAATTATGATGGTCAAGGTGCACATGCATAGTGGTAATAATGCAGTCGTGATCATCATGTTGTATGGCCATAAGACGTTTGGAAACATCACTTTTATGGTGGTCATACACAAGGGTTAATGTGCCGGCAATAATATCATCAGCTCGTGACCAAGTGTCCTCCACCAAGGCTTTGCGTATAAGATCGCGTATGGCTTCTGAACGATTACCATATCCATTGCGCTGACAAAGGGCGTCAAAGGAGTCAAGCAAGGTTGTATCAAGAGAAACACCAAAACGTGTAGTTGTGCTCATTATAAATCCTTTAATAATAACAGACCGACAAAACAACCTATCTAAAAATTTCCCACACATGCACTGTCGCCGGCACCGGCTGCGCATATATGGGTTCAATCACCGCTTCATACACTCTTTTAGCATGCCAACGGCGCCGTAATAGCTCAGATCGAAAAAATTCATACACAGAACGGCAAGGTTCAGCAATCCACGCGCGACCTTCTTTTGCTAATACTGCATCAATAAAATGCATAACAGGCTGCACAAAACGCCGTTCATACATGATATCACCACCCCACAAAAAATCAATACTGCCTTTGACTACAGCAGGATGCCTCCAGTCCATCAGTGTCCATAAGGGGGGTGCAATGCCATTTATGGCAGCATTTTTTTGGGCAAAGCGTAAAGCTTCTTCTTCATAATCCATGGCAAGCACACTTGCTTTTGCTTTTTGCCCTATCAAGGCCGTAAGCCCTAATCCACAGCCCAAATCCAAACACTTTTTATGCGCAATACGTTCTTTTTGTAGCCAAATCCATTGGCTCAATGCAATACTTGAAGGCCAAAGTTCTGTCCAATAAGGCAGACGTTCATCTTCAAAAAAATTACCCTTTGAACCATTTTCGTCTTGCTGCCCTTGCCCTGTAGTATCGGTCATATTTTCCCACAAAATTTCAAGATTTGCAGCCCTATGCAATTCAAAACTTTGTCCACAAACTTCCACATGGATAATAGGCGCATACGAGGTTAAAGGTTCAGGCATGGTATATCCTTAAATTTTTGTATGAGTTACAAGCAAACTCACAACAATATAACCGCTCTTTATGATGAGGGCAAGCCTGTATATTGGTATTTTCTTTTCTTGAATCTTCGCCATACATCTGTTAGGTATACGCATAATCAATATGGAGAAAGCTTGTGGATTTTACTTTTTTTGACATTGCCATTGTGCTTTTATTACTTTTTTTTGGCATACGCGGCCTTATGCGTGGTTTTTGCAAAGAGTTTTTTGGTATTCTTGGTTTTGTGGTCGGCCTTTGGTTTGCCTATACATATTATTTACAATTAAGTCCTTACCTCACATTTATCACACAAGACGCTTGGCGCAATATTATCGCATATGTAACTATATTTATAGCTATAAATCTTATATCCGCCTTCTTTGCGCATCTTTTGCGCTCCATTTTAAGTCTTGCCCTACTCCCTTGGCTGGACAGCCTTGCAGGTACGATATTTGGACTTATTAAAGGCTTTCTTTTGGCGTCTTTACTCACCTTTATTGCCCAAAGTTTTTTTTACGAATGGGTGCAACACGCTAAAACCCTTCCTTATATGACTATGGCCATTGAATATATACGTAATATATTACCACCCGATATGCTTAACCTACAATTGTAAGGACATGTATGAACAGCGCCGCCTTAGAACGATTACAATCTGTTCTGAACGAAATACTAGGCCCCAACGGCTGTGCTTGGGATAAGGAGCAAAGTCCCGAATCTTTAGCCGACTATGTTATTGAAGAAAGCCACGAACTTGTGGAAGCCATTCGCTCTGGCAATGCTAAAGAAGTGTGCGAAGAGTTAGGCGATGTGGCTTTTTTATTACTTTTTATTGCCACCCGTTATGCCGAAAAAGGCGAATTTACCTTGGCCACTGCCCTCAATGCCAGTGCTGACAAAATGGTTCGCCGCCACCCGCATGTTTTTACCGACAAAACCTTTGAGAGCATGGACGAACAACTCAAAGCTTGGGAAAGCATTAAACGTAGCGAAAAGCAAGAAGAAGACGGCAAGCCAACAGGTATTTTTGACTCTTTGCCCAAAAGCCTCCCCCCACTTATTAAAGCCTATCGCCTCCATTCCAAAGCTGCACGGGTCAATTTTACTTGGCCGGAAGATGCAGATGTGGAACAACAAGTGGAAGCCGAATGGCTTGAATGGTTAGACGTAGCTCAAGGCCAAGATCAAGAAGCCCAAAAGCATGAACTTGGCGACATGCTCTTTACCTTAGTGGAACTTGGCAGGCGCAAAGGCATTAAAGCCAATGAGGCTTTAGACTACAGCACCAGACGTTTTTTAGAACGCTTTAGCGCCATGGAAGCCTTGGCTCGTGAACGCAACCTTGATTTTGCCAGTTTAAGCCTTAACGATAAAGACGATTTATGGAATGAAGTAAAAAAAGCGCAAACAAAAGCCTAACAGCTATCAAGCACACATATACTACAAGATATTTTATAGAGTTGTGTGTTTAGGAGGAAGTATGTCTGAAAAAAAAGATTACGAAGACGCAAAACCCGAAGCAAACCCCGATAATGCCTCTGAATCTGCTAAAGGCACGCTAGAAAGTGAGCATGCCGAATCATCTGATAATGCAGAAAAAAGCAACGCGCCAGAAGCAACTGAAAAACCCAAAAAAATTGGTTTTTTAGGAAGAAGAGGCACAGCCCCCATACGCACAACTGAGGCCGAAAATACTGCAGACGCAGACAAAGCATCGGAAAAAGACGAAAGCCATGAAAACTCAAAAAACGAGGGCTCCGACGATGCCAAAAATACTACTGCGGAAGTAAAACTCGGCATTGCCGCAAAAGTCTTTAAAGGCTTAAGTGCCGTTGGCCCTTTAAGCTTATTTATTTTGCTTAGTTTGCATATGTTGGCAAGCATACTTTTGCCTTCAGTATATTTTCCTCAAGAAATTACCACCATTAAAGCCTATGAGGCCATGAAGGCAACGGGACACTGGTTCATAGGCAATGCGGCACTTGGCGCCACAGTTATGCCAGTATATTATTGGTTTATGGCGCTTATCCAACTGCTTCCTGTACCAGAAGCTCTGTTTCTCCCCCTACTCAATACCCTAACAGCACTTATGGCAATTCTAGGTGTATATACACTTGGCATATACACAAAATTGGGCAAGGACGTAAGCTTTGCGGCCTGTCTTATTTTACTTGCCAGTCCCATATTTATGGGCACAGGCCATATGGTGAGTCCTGAACTTTTCAGCATGGGGCTTTTGTGTTTTTCCTTAGCCTTTTTATTCAAAGCTTGGACAGCAGAATCTACCGCATTAACAGCATTTATCTTGGGCTTTAGCTTTGCGGCCCTTGCCACACTTTCCAGCGGAATACTGCCTCTTTGGATAGTGCTTTCTGCCAGTATTTTATTGATTTTTTGGCGTGCTAGCTTTAGGCGCGCCCACCAATTAGATGCAGTCATTGGTTTTGGCGTGCTCACACTCTTTGTGTCCGCCTGGTTTGTCATTATTATCCTCATAGGCAGCACGCAAGGCACTTACCTAAGCGAGCTTATGCAGCGTATTTTCGAGCCTTTCTTACCACCTTATTGGCCGCTAAAAGAGACATGGTGTCTTTCCATAGATTTTGCTTTATTCGGCCTTTTGCCTTGGCTGCTCATTCCGCTTTTTGTTTCTTGGTTCAGAGTAGGCAAAAATGCATGGAAAGACTTAAAAGCTTCGCGCAAAGAATGTTCTGGCAACGCATGGTTATATATATGTCTTATCGTGGGTATGCTCTTACTCATAAGCACAGCTTCAACAGAATATAGTGCAGGGCTTTCCATAGTGCCCATGGTGGCCTTACTCTTAGCCAAGGCTCTTTGTCAGTTAAGCTCCAGTGCAAGCCGCTTTTTCACCATTACCCTTGCCCTCATATGCCTCATAGCAGGAGTTATTGTCACCATCATAAGCATTCCGGCCACGGCAAGCTGGTGGGAACACTTGCTTACTGCTGAACAAGGTGCGGCCATTCGCCTTATGAAGGGGCTTCCCTTGATTTCGGCTGTACTGCTTTTGGGCGCTGTTATCCTGGTTAAATTTACCAATGGAGCGCTCATTCGTGGAACACTTGTGGTTGCGAGCATTATTGCCCTGTTCTTGGTGCAAATCATGACCATGGTGGTTTCGCCTTCTTTAAACGGCACCTGCGCTATTATGCACCCTCAGGGTACGGGTTTATATGTTTTACCCTATGGCCTTGGCGGTCATCCCACCATCATGCACCCTGTAGACAGTATTCCTGTGGCTCCCATACCAGACCCGGCAGACACTCAAGTGCAGCCCGCTCCCCCCGTTACCATAGAACCTGAAGTTCAAGAAATTACGCCAGCCGTACCAGCTGTGCCA
>CAYJHG010000045.1:0-8440 GCA_964369535.1 uncultured Desulfovibrionaceae bacterium | reverse complement strand
AGAGCTTAGTTATGCTGTCTTGAAAAGATGCAGCGAACTATTATTGACAAATGGCATGTTTTTCGCAAAGGTATATACTGTATATAGTATAAAAACTTGCAAAAAACTCTTGGTAGAGCATGATACACACCAAAACAAAAGGGGAAATAACATGCAAATTACTTCAAATCCCAATTCATTACAGGTATATCAGCAGCAGAGTGAAAAAATTGCTGCTCAAAGTACCGAACAAAGCGCCGAAGCGAAACCAAAACCGGCAGCAAAAAATGACAGTGTTGTGGTATCACAAGATGCCAAACTTTTGGCAGAAGCCCACATCACTGCCGAATCGAGCCCAGATGTGCGCGCAGATAAAGTGGCCGCTTTGCGCGAGCAAGTGCAAAATGGCACCTATCAAGTAGATAATGCGCGTGTAGCAGAGGGTATTTTGCGCGACGATATGGCTATTTTTGGGTAATAGCTGAGGCATTTTGTGGGGGTAAAAAGCATAAGGAGTGTGCTTTGCCCTGATGTATAACGATTTATAAAAATTGAGCTAATTTAGGCTCTGTAATTTTCATATAAAGTTTGTAATTCTTCTTCGCTCATATAACGCAGCAAAGTCTTTTTTGGCGTTTCAGCCAAATCTACCACCAAAAGCGCGTCTAGTGTGCCAAAGTCCATATCTTCATGAAAGGCAGCAATACGTCCATTTAATTGTAAATAGTGCTTAAAGAGTATGGGTAGGCCTTTATCTCCTTCTAGGTCTTTCACAGCTCTGTTGCAGCCTTTGAAATCAAGGCCGTGCACATTTATGGCATTTGGGCCCACTATGGAACTAGGTTCTCGAAGTCCTTTAGCAAGAAGGCTTAACTTTTCATCCCAATGATTTTCTTGCAAATATTGGCGAAGCATATGCACTGAACCTTCGGCATAGCCAAGCCCCATGCTGCATGGGCCAAAAAGGGTGCGTAAATTATTGCGCACAATCATGCGGCCAATACCCTTCCACAAAAGCAATAAGGGCACATAGTCGCGCTGATATTCTGTGGCCACAAAGGCGCGGCCAAGCTCCATAGAGTTTTTACAAGCTGCAAAAAAATCGGGTTCAAAGCGAAAAAGTGAAGCAGTATAAAGTTTTTCTTGGCAATCTTTTGCTTCTTCAGGCTTAAAACAGCGCACACGATAACCACCGGCCATTTGCTCTTTTTCCACATCCCAAAGCACTAAGTGATGATAGCTTGGGTCAAATTGATCCAAATCCCTTTCCTGCCCTGAACCTTCACCCACTTCTCTAAAAGTTTCTTCGCGTAAGCGACCAATTTCATCTAAGATTTTTGGGGATTGATTGCCTGATATGGCAAAAACAGCATAGCGGCCTTCGGCAGCCAAAGTGTCTTTTTGCAAAAGCTCTTTTACTTCAGCTTGCAAAGTTTTAACATCACTTTGAGCAGCAATGGGCACAGGCCACATGGAAGGTAACTTGTCAATTTGCTTGCCTAAATGCTCACAGCGCGCGCGTAAATGGGCTGTTCTGGCATTGTCGTCGCACAAGGATGCAAGAAGTTTGGTATCCACTGCTTTACCCACCACAAAGCGCAGAGTGCGCCCGCGCATGCCCCAAAGTTCGCGTGGTAATAAAAAGGTGCGCAAAGCCGGGTGTATGCAACCTGCAGCATGAAACAATTTTGAATTATTACCTTTAAAATATATGGGTATGGCTTGCACTTCTGGAATGCGCGCAAGACGACCACATAAAGAATACCAAATGGGTTCCACAATTTTTCTGTGTGCCAGTGAAAAATGCGCCACCACGCCCGACGGAAAAATTCCAAGGGAACCACCACTTTCAAGGTGGCGAATGCCTGCACGGATGGAAGAAAGATTTTCTTTTTGTGACTTTGCCGTCACATTGATGGGAATTATAATAGGCGCAAGTTCTGGAATTTTTGCCAACATTTGGTTGGCCAGTAATTTGAAATCTGGGCGAAGGCTTAGGCAGCGAGCCGCCATGATAACACCTTCAATGCCGCCAAAGGGATGGTTGGCAAAAAAGAGTGTGGGACCTTCCTTGGGCAGGTCGGCAAGTTTTTCGCCTTCATTAATTGTTTGAATACCAAGCACTTGAAGCGTTTGCTCGCAAAAGCCAAGGGCAGATTGTGTGGCGGGGAATGTTTCGTAAATTTCCAACATGGGGCGCAGACCAAGAAGCCTCGACAAAAAAGATTTTGCAGGCATAAGTGACTTTGTGGAAGTTTCGGATGCAGGTGGCGCCAGTTCGCTACCATCCATATATGTTCTCCTCATGCTATGCAAAAGCCCCTCCTCCAATTTTTGATGGGCCGCAAAATCGGCCTCTGATAAGGAGAGAATTTTGTCACTACTTATGGTCATATGATTGATATTGACATTGTCTAACATAAAAGCCCCTTATTCGCAAGTTTGCAACCTTATTATAAATTTACTAGCCAAAAATATTTTTAATAAGTGTATGTAATATGGCAAGGATATGTGACAAATTGGGGTCTATATTGTGTTATTTACATACAAAAAACAAAAAAAACAAAAGTAAAATTTGATGTAAAATCAGCAATATAATAATTGCTTAGCTAAAAAGTCAAAAAAACATAAAAAATTCCTACTAAAAAACTTGCCAAAGTTAAAAGGAATGATTACTGTTTAGTCAGACATTATCATTCAAGCGGAGGTAAATATGAACAGCTTGCAAACCATACAGTATGATATAGATTGGAACCTAACCCCTGAGCATGCCGTTACCATGTATTTAGAATGGGGCAATAATGATTGGAATTCAGAATATCCTCCTGTTCGCTCCAAGGACGATTATTCAACATATTTTGTAGTAGATACCTGGGATAAGGATCCTGTCATCCGTTTGGTTCGCCGCAATTCCGAAGCGGCTGAAGATATTTTTACCATGCCTTTGCCTGAGCATTTGCACGAAGAATTCTTTGAAGAGCACGGTAATCTAAAAGGTATTTTTGCTCCTACCGGTGGGATTAAGCGGTGGTTGCAAGCCCAAATGGATTAGCAGGCGGTACAAAAAAATCATCTGCTTTGTAAGAAAAAATTTTTTCTCGGAGCATGGGCCATAAAAAACTATGCGGCCTCGAAGAAAATCATCTTCCTCGCTGTCTGGCATTTTTTGAAGTCTACTAGATAGTGTCGTCAAATAGCGAATTTTTGCGTATATCAAGGAAGATGAACTTATTTTGAGGGAGTGTATTCTTCTCATACTTGACCGAAAAAATAAGCGAAATCTGACGCAGAGATATGTAAAAAGGCGCATTTGACGACACTATCTAGGAAGTATAATAAATATTGCACTCGATGTGCATTAAATATATTCCCCCAATTCCTTTCCTCTGAGCTTTGGCGTGTGCAATGCGCGCAAAAGCTTTTAGGAAAGGATATATAACCATGCAATAGCATGATCCTCACAAAAAAAAGCCGCAAAATCTATGCGGCTTTTTTATTTTTTTCCGGTAAATTAAAAAATACAGGGGCCTGCTAGAAACCCTCTTCTAAAGGAGGCCAAAAAAAGCAAGCTTCTTCGCTGTGCATATTTGCACTTGGTGCAGCATAGCGAACACCGCATTGGTCAATGTGTACCGCCCTGTCTATTATCTGGACTCGCTTGTCTGCAAACCACTGAATAGCTTGTGGAAAAATTCTGTGTTCGGCACCATGAATTCTTTGTTGCAAGTCTTGTGCAGTTTCACCTGCTAAAGCTGGCACGGCAGCTTGGGCTATAACAGCACCGTGATCCATTTCTTCATCCACAAAGTGCACCGTACAACCAGATATTTTAACACCCCAACTGACGGCATCGCGCGCTCCGTGAATGCCAGGAAAAGATGGTAAAAGTGCTGGATGTATGTTGATGATTTTATTCGGATATGCGTCAAGAAGTACAGAGGTTATCATGCGCATATAGCCTGCAAGCACTACCAATTCCACATCATGGGATTTAAGTGCTTGCACAAGTGCTGTGTCAAAAGCTTCTCTATTAATATAGGTAGTATGGTCAAGCTCAAGTGTGGGCACACGGTATTTCTGCGCCCTTTCTAAAACTTTGGCGCCAGGGCGATTGCAAATAACAAGTTTAACCTCAGCGTCAAGGTGGCCTTGGTTTATTTTGTCAAAAATAGCTTGAGCATTGCTGCCGCTACCGGAAGCTATAATAGCAATAGGTAAATTCATGGCTATCCAATTTTTTCTATAAGGGCTTTAGCCACAGTGCGACCTAATTCTTGGCAAGCATCAAGAGTGCTTAAAGGCGGTGACCATTGCTGCTTAATGGGTTCGCCAACCATCTGCATATTCATGGAGGCAAGCCATTCATAAATAATTTTTGGACTTTCACCAGACCAGCCATAAGAACCAAAGGCCGCACCAATACGGTTTTGCGGGCGGAGCCCTTTCATATAGGTAAGCATGCTGGCCACATAGGGCAGAATATTGTTGTTGTGGGTGGGGCTGCCAACAATAACGGCGCCGCAATCGGCAAGTTCGGTCATAACGGTACTATGGTGATTTTTTTTCAAAGACATAATGCGCACAGGCACATGCATTTCTTCAAGCCCTGCGGCAATGGCTATGGCCATTTTTTCTGTGCTATGCCACATGCTGTCATAGGCCACCAATGCGCGTTTTTGAATTTTTTGTTCGGCCATGGTTTGATAAGCGTCTAAAATAAATTGCACACCATCTTTGCCGCGGTGGATAAGCCCGTGATCCGGAGCTATTATTTCTATGTCAAGGCCGCGCAAAGCTTCAATGGCTTTAAGCACTTGAGGTGAAAATGGCAAAACAATATTGTAGTAATATTCTTTGATGGCCTGCATGATTTTTTCTTTGCAAAATTCATCACCAAAACGCTCACTAGATGCGATATTTTGTCCAAAGGCGTCATTAGAAAATAAAATCTTATCTTCTGGAATATAAGAAACCATGCTGTCTGGCCAATGTATCATGCGTGTTTCAATGAAGGTAATTTGACGAGAGCCAATGGAAATTTGTTCACCATTTTTAACCACTTGCACAGGCCAATCGCTGTTATCGAAATAGCCAGCCATACTTTTTAGACCATTGGTGGAGCAAAAAACTTTTTCGGGCTTGCAACGCTCTATGGCTTCGGCCAAAGCGCCAGCGTGGTCAAGTTCTAGGTGATTGCAAATAATATAATCAATTTTGTCTAGTTCCATGATTTTGGAAATGCGACAAAACATGCTTTCAGCGTGAGAAGCGGCCACCGTGTCTACAAGCACGTTTTTTTCATCCTTAATAACATAGGCATTATAGGTGGAACCAGAAGGAGATTGTGAATAACCGTGAAAATCGCGGCTGTCGTAATCAACAGCGCCTACCCAAAAGATGTCTTTTTTAATTTCTACTGGTTGCATAGTTTTTCCCGTATAAATTTTATGGTAAAAGGTGATTGCCATGGCGGCTAATGCTCGTTTAACAAGAACATTTTGGCGCAGGATGTAACAACAACCCGCGCCAAAAGCATAATACTATAAGTGTTTATTAGCTAGGGCTAAATTGTGACTTATCAGCACCGCAAACAGGACAAACCCAATCTTCTGGAAGGTCGGCAAATGATGTGCCAGCAGGAGCATTGGGGGCATCGCCTTCGGCCGGATCATATTCATAACCGCAAAGATCACAAGTATACTTTTCCATAATATCCTCTCTTTGTTTAGGCCTTCCAAAGGCCGTGAAGGTTACAGTATTCGCGCGCACTCACATTATTTGCTTCTATGCAAAATTCTGCCACAGGCTCTTCACCTGGTTTTAAGAATTTTGTATAGCTCACACCATCGGCAATAAGTTCAATCCATTCAATATAATGCTTTTCTTCCATGGGATGTGCAACGCTGCCTACACTTACTTTATAGCCATTGGCTGTTTTTTCGATAACAGGCACATGCTTTTCTTGAGCTGCATCGGTTGTGCCTTCTTTCATTTGCTTCATGTCATCGCCACAGCAAGCTAAATTGCCGCCAGCTGCGTGAAGAACTTGAACAATCTGGCCACATAAATCACATTTATACACATCTAACACTTGAGACATAGTTTTCTCTCTTGTTATAGGGTTAATTTAATTTTGCTACTCACTCTATGCAAACAAAGTAAGTTTCGCATTAACATAACAGAAGCTCGCACAAAGGTCTATTATTTTATTTAAATTAAAGGCTATAATCTCAATTAGATATAAAATAAATAGGATAAATTACTATTAGTGTCAATTACGCCCCTTCCAGACAGCCTTTAAGGTTTTGTCGTTTGGCTTAAAGGGCGTATGCCAATAATGTTTGGCAAAGCAACAGCCATGACTCCGGTAAAAAATTGTGAGGCATGTTCACCGCCCCAAAAAATCGTTTTTTGAGGATGTTGCAAAGCTAGACCGGCTTGCACACCCCCTTCCACATACATAAGGCTTTGTATGTCTAAAGGAAGCTGTAAAACAGAGGCCACAAAATCGTGTGCAGTCAAAGCTTTTTGGCAATGCAAAAAAAGTATTTCCCCTTTCATATTTTGCCCAATGGCTGCAATGGAATGCTTTCGGCCTTCCTTGGTCCAAAGAATTTTTCCTTGGTCGTCCATCATGCGAAAGTTTTGCACAACAATACTATATTGTTGTAAAAGCGTATCTAAGTTTTGGTTTTCGCGCCCCACAAGGCAGGCTTCGGGAATATTACCCTTATGCATGGGTAAGGGGTTTGCTAAAAAAAAGGCACCAAAGTTTTTAGCAATATGTTTATTGTTTATGTGCGAACCTTTGCGCATGTGTCCTGTGCTGGTCTTGCCGTCTGGCAAATACATGCTGGCATTGATGGTAGCTATTAGATTGTGTTTTTTGGCCCATTGTTCTAGAGTTTGCGGATATGGATCCGGTTTTTCATGTGTAATTTCAGGTGGAGTTTGCGAAGCTGTGTCTGATATATCCTGTGTGTTTTCAGTCTGTTGATGTTCTATGGCTTCGCTTATGCTGTACAATTCAAACGTAAAGTATTGCGGATCAATCCGCAATACCGCAAGCTCTGCATTGGGCGTGTTTTCTAGCGTAATTACAGAGTAATTAAGGCCTTGTTCTAATTCTGTCCAAAGCACAGTGTCTTTGGAAATACTTGGATCTGTGGAAGAATATACGCCTTCACTGGCATGGATTATGCCAATGTTAAACGTAAAAAAGAAGAGCAGCAAAAAAAAGGCGGATATTTTGTATTTCCACCCATGCGCCCAAGAAAACAGAAAACAAAAACCCATATGCAACCGCCTTACAAGAATTAAATGCACACAGTTGATTCCGAATGTAATAGTAGTATAAAACTAGGAATTTTTCAAGCCTTTTCTTTGAACTGTGCAAGCTGTATGTTATTGTAGTGGGTGAAAAATAAAACAATACTACACACAACATGATGTAATTAAAGGGAATAAATTTTTAAAATAAACCATATTGACATATCAAGTTATATTGATATAGTGGTGACTGCATAAATAAAGACTGTCAGTTTTTTGTGGCAGGAAAAAACAAAAGGATAGTGTATGAAAATAGTAGACGCGCTTAAAAAACAAACAAAGCCATTTTTTTCTTTAGAATTTTTTCCGCCAAAAGAAAAAGAACAATGGCCGGCTTTTTTTGCTTGCGCAGAAAAATTACAAAGTCTTAATCCGCTTTTTGCTTCTGTTACTTATGGCGCTGGTGGTTCTTCACAAGACAGCACCTTAGAGGTGGCCACACGCTTGCAACAAATGGGGCTTGAACCCATGGCGCATTTAACATGTGTGGGAGCAACAGGAGAAAAGATTACAGAATTTATACAAGAATTACAAAAAGCTGGCATAAATAATATCTTGGCCTTGCGCGGTGATGCGCCTAAAGGGCAAGATTTTGATTGGCAAAGCTCAGAATTTAAATATGCCGAAGACTTGGTGCGCTTTGTGCGACGTGTGGCGCCTGACATGGGCATCAGTGTTGCCGGTTATCCCGCGCCACATCCGGAATCACCTTCTTTTATCAGCGACAGAAGGTTTACCATGTCCAAAATTCAGGCCGGTGCCGATTTTGTGGTAACGCAGCTTTTTTTTGATGTGCGTGAGTATTTTGATTTTGTAGATGATTTACGCCGTAATAATATATCCACGCCTATTATACCTGGCATTTTAACCGTGCAAAGCTTTGATGGCATTCGTCGTGTACTTTCTTTATGTGGTGCCAATATTCCCGGAAAATTGTACTTGCAATTGGAAGAGGCGCACAATAAAGGCGGGCAAGAAGCTGTGCGCGAGGTAGGCGCAGCATTCACTGTGCAGCAAATACGCAGGCTTATAGATGGCGGCGCGCCGGGTATTCACTTGTATACTTTAAATAAAGCTAATCTGTGTTTGGCTATTGCGGACGAAGTTCGCGACCTTATAAACTAACAGGCTG
>CAYJHG010000044.1:0-8502 GCA_964369535.1 uncultured Desulfovibrionaceae bacterium | reverse complement strand
CTTTAAACTCGTGTTGCCATTTTTTACCAACTTTTACAATATCACCGGCAAATTCGTGTCCTATAAGAATGGGATTTGTATCCACATTTTGCGGGCAACGCTTATGGGCCTTACCTTGTCTTAGCAATTTATAGGTAGACATGCAAATGCTGTCACTGATAATTTTTACTAGTATTTCATCATCTTTAATTTCTGGAAGAGTAAATTCCTCCAGACGTAAATCATCGGCTCCATACATGCGAACCGCTCTTGTTATGGTACTCATACTGAGTCTCCTTATCGTAATTTCAATTATTTATATTCAAAAGACACTTGCTCTTGCAAGGTCATTATACACTCTAAAGTGGGCGCTTTTGTACCTTCAGTGGTCACAGCTCCGGCACTGGACGCCATGGCAAGACGCACTGTATTTTCCAAATCATAACCTTGATCCATGGCATAGGCCACAGCCCCCACCATGCTGTCTCCAGCCCCCACAGTGGAAGAAGTCTTTACTTTAAGCGCAGGCGCCACAAGGCATTTTGTGGCATTCACAAAAATGGCTCCTTCATGACCTAAGGAAAGTGCCACAAGACCTATGCCCTTATCGTTTACCAGCTGCCTGCACAAAACTATGAGATCATCTGTGTTCACAGCCTTGGAGCTATCTTTATAAAAATAATGCAACAACTCTTCTTTATTGGGCTTTACAAAGTCCGGCGCAGCTTCAAGGGCTTGCGCAAAGGCTTCGCCATCCGCATCCACAAAAACGTGCGCACCTTGAGCCTTAAGGCTTTTAGTGAGTTTTTTATAAAAATCAGCCTCAGCGCCATTGTGCATGCTTCCGGCCAGCACAAAAATACTGCGCTTTTGTGCATATTGGGAAAGCACCTCTAAAAGTTGCGTTTCTTCGGCTTCTGTAACCATTATGCCAGGGTCATTAACTTCGGTTATACCATGAACTTCATCCAGCAATTTAAGATTTATTCTTGTATTACCTTGCACACGCAAAAAATTATGCTTTAAAGAAAGCTGATCCAGCATGGATAAAAGCGCATCACCCGTGCTGCCCCCCACAAAACCGGTGGCTAGCGAACTGCCCTTAAGAGATGCTATGAGCTTAGAAACATTAATCCCTTTGCCTCCAGCATCAAGTTCGCTTTTTTGAATGCGATTAAGCCCACCAGGCACCAAGGGTTTGATGGTGGCAGTTTTATCCAAAGCAGGATTAAGCGTAACAGTGATGATCATACTTAGCCTATAAAAAGTTCTAAAATCTTTTCTTTGGTGGCATTTGCTACAAGCTCTTCCACCTGGCTTTCTTCTTCTAATTTTTCTACGATATTTTGCAAAATTTCCAAATGTTCATCGCCAATGGCGGCTATGCCCACCACCAATTTTACCACCTCTTCATCCCATTCAATACCTTCTGGGTAGGTGATAACGCATATGCCTGTTTTTTTAATATGGCAGGCAGCTTCTTTTTCTGCATGTGGAATAGCAATAAGATTGCCAATAGCCACAGAAAAACTTGCATCTCTGGCAATCATGCTGGGCACATAGGCTTCTTCTACAGAACCTGCCTTAACCAACATGGCACCGCAACGCAAAATAGCGTCTTCTTTTGATTCCTTAGCCTGACCTAAAACAATGTTTTCTACTGTAAGCATCATATTTTCCTTATGTTATTTTTTGTAAACAATACCATCTTCTATATGAAGTTCTTGCAAAAGAACATCATATTCCGGCGCATTTAAGAAATTACTGATGAGCACCAAATGCGCTGTGGCATTGGCTTGTGCTGCACGTTCACCTAATTGTTTATGTGTTACCACAATATCAGCATCGGCAGGTATTTCACTCACCGGCGAATGCTTTACTTCAATGCCTTCAAATCCGGCAGTGCTTAATTTTTTGCGTAATTTTGTGGCACCCATGGCAGAGCTACCCATGCCGGCATCACAAGCAAAAATAATCTTTTTAATAACGCGCTTTTCACCTTGTTCTGCGCTTTCACTCACAACATTGCTTGTTGCGCTTGCTGTACCCTTGGCATCGGCCTTCATATCTTGCATTTTTGCTGTAGCTTCTGCCATGGAATCTTCGTCTTCTTCACTATCTTTGCCAAAAGCCTTAAGCAACACTACGGATAAAGCAAAAGTCACCACTGCCGACAAACCAATGCCTGATATATTTGCAAAATACGATCCTGCCGGAGTCATGAGCAATTCTGCAAATATACTTCCAGGAGCCGCAGGGCCTGTAAGCCCACCACCTAAAATACTGATAGTAAAAACACCCACAGAACCACCGCCAATCATGGCCAGTATAAGTATGGGATTCATGAGCACAAAGGGGAAGTAGATTTCGTGAATGCCACCAAAAAAGTGAATGATGGCTGCTCCCGGAGCACTGCTTTTTGCTGTGCCCTTTCCCACAAACATATAAGCTAGGAGCAAGCCCAAGCCCGGGCCTGGGTTTGATTCAATCATAAAGAAGATAGATTTACCAGCCGCAGCCACTTGCTCAGCACCAAGAGGTGTAAACACACCATGGTTTATGGCATTATTAAGGAATAAAACCTTGGCAGGTTCCACCAAAATAGACGTTATTGGCAATAATCCATAATTAACAAGCACACTTACGCCAGCACCCAAGGCGCTAGTACCGGCCTCCACCATGGGGCCGATGGCATAAAAAGCAAGAATAGCCACAATAGAGCCTAAAATGCCGGAAGAAAAATTATTTACAAGCATTTCAAAGCCGGCGGGAATTTTTCCTTCAACAGCTTTATCAAAGCGTTTTATAACCCAACCCCCGAGCGGCCCTACAATCATGGCACCTAGCAACATGGGGGTAGAAGGCGCACCCATAATGACTCCAAAAGTAGCCACAGCGCCCACAACGCCACCACGAACATCGTGCAAAGCTTTACCGCCAGAAAAACCAATAAGTATAGGTAATAAATAGGTAAGCATGGGGCCTACAAGGGCAGCCAATTGCTCGTTGGGAATCCAGCCTACAGGGATAAAAAGTGCTGTAATAAGCCCCCACGCAATGAAAGCACCAATATTAGGCATGACCATGCCACTTAAAAAGCGGCCAAACAATTGAATCTTTTTTTTCATATTTTTTACTTCCTGATATAAACTTACTCTATACATAAGGGATAAAAAAGTATCCTTTTTATAGAGTTTTTGCACATTTTTTGATTTTTTCCCTTGACAAATATGGGTATAATGTAATTATTTCCAAAAAAAAAGGTGTTTTAAGATGATATATGACCAGCATGTACACACTTTTCTTTCCAGTGATTCTGAAGAAAGTTTTGAAAACTATCTTCAAAAAGCCCTAGAATTAAAGCTTAGCCACTTTGTAAGCACTGAACATCTTGACTTATCTTGTATTGGCCTTGGTAAAGATGATATGCCAGATTTAGCTTTACAAAAAAGTATTTGTCAAACATTACAACAAAAATATCCCATACAAATTTTGCGCGGCATTGAGTTGGGATATAAATTTTCGCGCCTAAAAGATATTGAGCATTTAGTAAATACCCACGATTTTGATGTTATCATCATGTCTGTGCATGAAGATGAACGTGCCGAGTGTGCTAGTTCAGCCTTTTTGCAACACAGAAGTTCAGATGAAGCCTACGCTGCCTACTTAGATATTTATATTCACATGCTAACACATTGCTCTTGTTATGACATTGTGGGGCATATTGATTTTCTTTTACGCTATATGAAACCTGTTTGCCTTGAAAAGCACAAAGACAAGCTTTGCAGGCTTTTTCAGCTCATTATAGCCCAAAACAAGTGCCTTGAATACAACACACGTTTTTTATATAGGCATAATGAAAGTCATAATTTAGAGTATCTTTTTTCTTTATATTATGAGTGCGGTGGCCAAAAAGTGTGCCTTGGCAGCGACGCCCACAATGTTGAAGACTACTTAGCATCTTTCAGTGAGGCATTGCAAATGCTTAAATATATAGGCTTTAGCCATATCTGCACATATCAAAAACGCAAAGAAACTCTTATACCCATTTAGAACTTTACACACTCATCCTATTTAATCAGCACATTACATTAACTTTGAGATATTTTTTCGCGTAAAGAGAGCACAGCCGACGGAGTTACCGAAAGCTCGTCTAGTCCAATCTCGTTAAAAAATCCTGTTAATTTTGTATCATAAGAAAGCTCTCCGCAAATTCCCGCCCAAATACCATTGGCATGGGCATTGTCGCATACCATTTTAATCATACGCAAAATAGCTTCGTGATGATTATCGGCAAATTCGGCAATGCTATCATTTTGCCTGTCTACGGCAAGTGTATATTGGGTTAAGTCATTGGTTCCCATGCTAAAGAAATCCACTTCTTTAGCTAAAAGATCGCTTATCATCACCGCGGCAGGCGTTTCAATCATAATGCCCACGGGAATGTCACCTTTATGGGCAATGCCCGCACTCGTAAGTTCAGCCTTTACCTCTTCAATAATGGCCTTGGAGCGGCGAACTTCTTCTACCGAAATGATCATAGGTAACATAAGGTAAATATTACCGTGACAAGCGGCACGATAAATGGCGCGCAACTGTGTTTTAAAAATCTCAGGCCTTGTGAGGCATATGCGTATGGCCCGCATGCCCATGGCAGGATTTTCTTCTTTGGGCAGGTTAAAATAGTCTGCTTGCTTATCAGCACCAATGTCCAAGGTGCGTATAATTACAGGTTTATCACCCATTTTTTTAGCCACACTGCTATAGGCTATATATTGTGTTTCTTCGCAAGGATAATCTTTGCTTTCAAGATAGAGGAATTCGCTTCTAAAAAGGCCTATACCTTCGGCGTCATTTTCAAGCACAGCCTTAACATCGGCAACGCAGCCTATATTAGCATAGAGTTTTATTTCACGCCCCGATTTTGTAAGCGTTTTTTTGCCTCTAAAAGACTCTAATCTTTCCCTTTCTTCTTTTTGCCTTTTAAGATGTTCTTTTTTTAACGCTAAGGTTTTTTCGTCCGGGTCAATAATGACTGTGCCATCTTCGCCATCAATAATGACCATAAAGTTATTGTATTTATTATCTAAAGATTCTTTAAGACCTATAACGGCAGGCAAGCCTAAAGTGCGCGCAAATATGGCCGTATGAGAGTTTTTACTACCTTCTGAAGTAACAATGCCAAGCACTTTTTCTCTATCAAATTGTGCCGTTTCGCTTGGTACAAAATCCACTCCGGCGTAGATATATGCGCCTTCGTGACTGCCTATGCTTTGCTTATTCAAAAGGATTTCCATGACACGACGTGAAACGTCTTGCACGTCTAAGGCTCTGGCCTTCATGTATTCATCATCCATTTCGGCAAACATTTGCGAAAACTGTTTGGCAGCTTGACTTACAGCAAAAGTAGCATTGGCTTTATTAGTAATAATTTCTTGGGTTATGGTTTCGCGATAGTCCAAATCGTCTAACATCATTTGATGCACTTCAAAAAGCGCAGCATTTTCTTCACCAAGTTTTTCTGCTGTATTTTTAGCAATAATGCCAAGCTGTTCTATGGCTTTAACTCTAGCTTTTTCAAAAGATGCCAGCTCTTCTTCCACATTTTCTATGGCATAAAATTCTACGTCTAAGTCCAATTGTGAAGGAAAATAAATATTTCCAATGGCAATGCCTTTTGAAACACCTTTGCCTTGCAATATTATCATATTTACCTCCCTATCTTCGATATTAAATACTTACTATATAAGACATTTTCATTGCTTACCTTATGATCATTTTTTGCAAAGCGCTCATAAAAAGTATATGCAATCTTATAAATTTTTTTCCAAAAACTCTTTAGCCATTGCACATGCAGCATCAGCATCATCACCTTCGGCCGTTATGATAATTTCATCACCCTTTTTGGCGGCTAAAGCCATGACTGTAAAAAGCTTTTTCCCATCAGCCTTTTTTTCGCCTTTTTGAATGGATATTTGCGAAGAAAATTTTTGTAATTCTTTCACCAAAAGCCCGGCAGGTCTTGCATGAATACCTTGTTCATCTTTGATAACATGAGAAAATGATGTCATATTCTATCCCTTATAGTAATATAAAATAAAAAGTTATGCCCTCTATCAGTTGAGCTGTTTTATTCCGATAACACTAATTATCAGCAATGTAAAGCACGCTATAAACATGTTTAATTTTTGACAAAATAACCTAAATTAAACTTAGATTTTCATACATTGTACATAAATGCACAAGCGGCAAAAATGGAACTAACAATGTATCAAAAAGTTAATAAGTCCAAAAAAATTTAAAGATTAGGTACAAGTATTCTTATTCCAATTCCTATAAGAATAATTCCACCTATAACATTAGCATATTTTACAATTATAGTATTTTTTTGCAAGATACATCGGCTTAGAAGCATACCCGAGGCTGTCATAACAAAGCATACAATGCCAATAACAATGGCAGGTAGCCACACATCTATGTGCAGTGCAGCAAAACTTCCCCCCACAGCCAGGGCATCAATGCTGGTGGCAAGAGCCAAAACAAAGACCGTTAGCCCTTTGGTGGGGTCAGTTGCCTTTTGTGCTTCTGCTTCTTCGCCAGAATGGCTGTACCCTTCCCAAAGCATTTTTCCGCCCACAACAGCAAGCAAAGCAAAGGCTACCCAATGATCAAAAGCTTCAAAAAATTCAGTCGCTTGATTAAAAAGAAAAAAACCAACTAGGGGCATAAAAAATTGAAAAAGGCCAAAAGCAGAAGCCATACGCAAAATTTGCCTAGCCGAGCAGCAGCCTTTGATACTGACAACTAAGGCAACAGAAAAAGCATCTGCTGCCAAGGCCACAGCAATAATAAAAATTTCAAAAAAACTCATAATGTATATTCTTTTAAAAAGTGCTCATGGTACCTAAAGAGGCACCATGGCAATATACATTACAAAAATCTTTGTCAAGAACCTTTTTTTGAAATAAGAGACACTAAAAAAGCTACTTCTTCATGCTACGCTTAGACGCTTTAAGTGGGTTAACTTTTTTAGCACTTTCTGCAGGAAGTTGCACTATAAGATGTTTATTTTCTTCAAATAACGCATCATAATTCAAGCCTAAGGCTGTAATCCTTTCTTTCATCAAGATTCTGTTGCTATTGCGATTTGGATCGGCAATATTTTTTGTCAAATATTTTTCTTCTGTCAGGTAAAGCCCTTTACCGTCAATGGCAAGCTGCAATGGAAGATCGTTTTCCATAATAGGTTGAATGAGCATTTCTTGTGATGTACCAAAACGTGAAATCATAATAACACCTCATAATATAAAATTAATGCAAAAATCATTGCAAGATTTATATATTAATGAAAATGAATTTTATTGTCAACATTGAAGACTCTCAAAAATAAAAAAGCCTAGAAATGACTTTTGCAATCATCACTTGCGCACATCTGAAAAATATGTCAAAGGAGCCTAATGTAATCCATGAGACATGGATTTTATGTTTTTTGGGGTATTATGAGTACAGCTTGAAATGATTTCTTTTTCAATAGTATTATCGTAATATTTGTAATTTTTTTTCAAATGGAGAAAATTGGTAATGAGAAAAGCTTTTTTAATGTTCCTTATTATGGCTTTATTTGGTAGCTTCATGGTACCAGCAGCTCAAGCAAAAATCGTTTTACGTTTGGCACACACCCTTGACCCAACATCGCACTACCATCAAGGCGCATTACAGTTTAAAAAACTTGTGGAAGAACGCTCCAAAGGTGAAATCACTGTTGATATTTATCACTCTTCCCAACTTGGCGGCGAACGCGACGCCATTGAAGGTGTGACCATGGGCACCATTGAAATGGCTTTGCCATCCACAGGTCCATTGCCTAATTTCAACAAAGCCTTCATGGTTTTTGACCTTCCCTTCATCGTAACCGACAGATTTAAAGCCTATGCTTGGCTTGACGGCCCAGAAGGTCGCAAAATGCTTGATTCTCTTAAAAAACAAGACATAGTTGGTCTTGCCATTTTTGAAAACGGTTTTCGTAACATAAGCAACTCCGTGCGCGCCATTAAAAACCCTGAAGATTTAAAAGGGCTTAAAATACGCTTAATGGAAAACCAAGTGCATATGGCTTCTTTTAAAGAACTTGGCGCATACCCAACCCCCATGCCCATGGGCGAAGTTTTCACAGCTTTGCAACAAGGCACCGTTGACGGCCAAGAAAATCCCCTTGTAAACATCTACACTTCAAAAATTCACGAAGTGCAAAAACACATTTCTTTAACCGGTCATGTGTATTCACCTGCAGTGCTTATGATCAATAAGGGTGTTTGGGATGCTTTTACCCCAGAACAACGTGAACTTGTGCAACAAGCTGCCAACGATGCTCGCGACTTTGAACGTCAATTCTGCATTGACGGTGAAACCAAATTCTTAAAACTTCTTAAAGAATATGTAACCATTACTGAAGTTGACAAAGCTGCTTGGGCCAAGGCTTTAGCTCCTGTGTACAAGCAATTTGAAGATCAAATCGGTAAAGAA
>CAYJHG010000043.1:0-8540 GCA_964369535.1 uncultured Desulfovibrionaceae bacterium | reverse complement strand
GTTTTTGTTATTGATGCTGTGGACGGCGTGCGTCCTTTGACCAAGAAACTTTGGGGGCAGGTGCGAGCTGAAGATTTGCCGGCCCTTCTTTTTATTAATAAAATGGATCGCGATCGTGCAGATTTCCAAATGGCCTATGACGGCATTGTTTCCATTTTAGGCATTAAGCCCGTAACGCTTTTCATGCCCATTGTGGCCGGTGAAACCTTCCTTGGACTTGTGGATATTTTTGCGGGCAAGGCGCTTATGTTTGGTGAAAATGGCGCTACTATTGAAGCCCCCGTTCCGGCAGATCTTGAAGACGAAGTGGCTCTTATCCACGATACCGCCGTGGAAAATATTGCTGAATCTGACGAAGAGCTCATGGAAAAATATTTGGAAGAAGGCAGCTTGAGCCCCGAAGACATAGCCAAGGGCTTGCGCATTGGTGTGCTCAGTGGTGCATTAGTACCTGTTATTTCCGGTGCTTCTCTTGAAAATAAGGGTGGCGTACAGCTTTTAAAAGCCATACAAGACCTGTTGCCTTCGCCCTTAGAGCGCCCTGCCTTTATGGATGCAGAACTTAATGAGCGTGTCAGCAGTGAAGAAGGCCCCGCCGCCTGCTTTATATTTAAAACCATTGTAGATCCTTTTGCAGGGCAATTATCCATGGCAAGAGTGCTTTCGGGCACCATTGCAGGTGATTCTGTGCTCAAAAATGGACGTTCTGAAGAAAATGAACGCCTGAGTAGCCTTATGTATCTTACAGGTAAAAATCAAACACCTTGCAAAGATACCTTGGGCCCAGGTTCCATTGTGGCCATTGGCAAATTGAAAAATACCCGCACCGGCGACACTTTGTGCGATGAAAAAGCACCTTTTGCCATGCCTATGCCTGAATTGCCACCGCAGCTCATCACTTATGCCTTAGCTCCCAAAGAAAAAGGCGACGAAGATAAGGTGTTTAGCGCTGTGCAAAGATTGCTTGAAGAAGATATTACTTTGCGTCTTTCTCGCGATGGAGAATCCGGCGATATTCTTTTGGCCGGCATGGGGCAATTACATATTGAACTTTCAGTTGAAAAAGCAAAACGCCGCTATAAGACTGAAATAATACTTAAAACGCCAAAAGTTCCCTATCGTGAAACCGTGCGCGGTAAATGCCAAGTACAAGGCAGACATAAAAAGCAGTCGGGCGGCCGAGGACAATTTGGTGATTGCTGGATAGAGCTTGAAGGACTGCCACGCGGTTCTGGCTATCAATTTGAAGATGCCATTGTGGGCGGTGTTATTCCGCGTCAATACATTCCTGCCATTGATAAAGGTGTGCAAGAAGCGGCAGCACGCGGCTTCTTAGCCGGGTGCCAAGTGGTTGATTTCAGAGTAAAAGTATATGATGGTAGTTATCACAATGTGGACTCTTCTGAAATGGCTTTTAAAATTGCAGGATCCGTTGCCTTTAAAAAAGCTATGGAAAGCTTAAAGCCCACCTTGCTTGAACCCATTGTATTACTTGCCGTATCCGTGCCCGATGAAAATATGGGCGATGTTATTGGCGATCTTTCTTCACGCCGCGGTAAGGTGCTTGGTTCTGATTCTGCATCGGGTATTACCGAGATTAAGGCTCATGTGCCCATGAGCGAAGTGCTGCGCTACGCGCCGGATCTGCGCTCTATGACCGGCGGACAAGGCGTCTTTAGCATGGAATTTGCCCATTATGAAGAAGCACCACCACCGGTGGCAGAAAAAGTGATGGCAGCCTATCAGGAAACAAAAGATTCTGAATAGATAAATGTTTGTACTGTGGGGGAAAGGGGTTTTTGCTAGTGTCAAAAAACGCCCCTTCCCCCATACCCTCCGACTTTCTCCGCTGTGAGCTGATAAGGTAAAGGTAGCGATGTAGTAATTTTTTTACGCTATTCTTTTTGCGCAGCGTTTGGCTTATTGCACCACTTTGATGAGTTTTTAGGGAATTTATCTTTTTCCTTCTGTACTGCGTCAAAAAGCATTTTGTGAAAGCATGTACTTGAGTACATTTACTTTCCCAAAATGCTTTTTTCCTTGGCAGAAGAAAAAATCTGAAAATTCCTCTAAAAACTCCTCAAAACCAGCACTCCATACTTTTTGCTTGCGCTTACACGCTACGCAAAAAGCCCACCTTTCAGGTAAGAAGTAGAAAATGGAGCTTTAAATGGAGGATCACTCACAGTGGGCAGGAGCTAATCAGCCTTCGTAAAACACTGCCCCCATCGTCCTTACGAGGAGCGTAGCGATGTGGCAATCCATGCCTTTCAATTATCGTAAATCAGTCACGCGCTTAGATTTACCAAAGGCACGGGGTAGGGATGCTGGGTTTGTAATGTTTACATTAACGCGAGCCATAAGTTTTTTATGTAACATTTTTGCTATTTTGTCGGCAAGTCCTGCATCAAAGTCACTGGATACGCCTTCTTGACGTTCTACGGCAAGGTTCATGTGGTCAAGGGCATGGTCATCGCGTTTGAGTTCAATGTGGTATTCACCGCCAAGTTCAGAGAATTGCCCAATAACATCCATGATTTGACCGGGATAGATATTCACACCGCGGAAGATGATCATGTCATCGCTGCGCCCAAGAATGCGGTCGTGGCGTGGAATATGCAGACCGCAAGAGCAATTACCCTCTAAAAAGCGTGAAAGGTCGCGGGTGCGGTAGCGGATGAGGGGTGCTGCTTCCTTGCAAAGGCTTGTGACCACCATTTCGCCCACTTCGCCCGGGGCAACGGGTTGCAAGGTTTCGGGGTTGAGGAATTCTATGAGGAAGAGATCTGCCCAATAGTGTAGGCCTTGGTGAGCGTCGCATTCAATGGCGGTGCCAGGCCCATACATTTCGGTCATGCCGCCAATGTCATAGCTACCTTCAAGTCCTAATTTTTGGTCAATGGCTTGGCGCATTTTTTCGCTGCGTGTTTCTGCGCCGCAAATAACTTTGCGCAGAGCAATTTTATCTTTAAGTCCGTGGCGTTCCACTTCTTCGGCCAGAAGTAAGGCCATGGAAGAAGTGGCACCAAAACAGGTGGCTTGCATATCTTGCAAGAGTTGTAAATGCATTTCAAGGTTACCTGGGCCTACGGGTATGGTCAAAGCGCCTAATTTTTCTGCACCGTATTGAAAGCCAGCTCCTGCTGTCCAAAGTCCATAACCTACAGCCACTTGCATGCGATCTATAGGGCTTAGTCCGGCTAGTTCGTAACAGCGAGCCATTTGCATTTCAAATACGTCCACATCTTTTTGGGTATAGGCTAAAATTTTGCGTTTGCCCGTGGTGCCGGAAGATGCGTGTATGCGCACCACATCTTTTTCTGGCACACAAAGCAGAGGCAAGGGATAACCTTCGCGTAAATCTTCCACTGTGGTGAAGGGCAGTTTTTGCACATCGTCCATGCTTTGAATATCTTCTGGTGTAATGCCTTGAAGCTTGGCTGCATATTGAGGAGATTTCATGGCTTGACTTATGGTCCAGCGAACACCTGCAAGTTGCTGTAATAGCATTTGTTCGTGATCTTGGCAGAAGGCTTCGGCCTTGGGTAAAAATCTATGTGTGTAGCTCATGTTCAAATCTCCTAACAGTGATTAACGCAAAAAAATATACAAAATTCCTACCTTGCCTTTTGCGCTTTGTCGGGGTATGCACAAGGGCACACAGCGCTTGCATGTATCATAAAAAGTATTATATGTTTGCTGAAATATTCAAGGTAGTGCGTTTTTATTCTATAACGAGCTGTCTTATATCATAGCTGTAGCGCAATGGAAAGAGAATACTGTATACAAAATTCAAAAAATTTGCAGTGCAAATATAAGGAGTGTACATGCGCATATTAGTGATAGGTTCCGGCGGCAGAGAGCATGCTATTATATGGAAATTATGCCAATCTTCTGAAGTGGAGGAAGTATTGGTGGCTCCTGGTAATGGCGGCACAAAGCAAAAAAAAGTCCGTACATTTGCCATAGCGGCACATGATATACCGGCCTTGGTGGAATTGGCTGTACAAGAGAAGGTAGATTTGGTGGTGCCAGGACCTGAATTGCCTTTGACCTTGGGCATTGCCGACGCTTTGGCTGAGGAAGGCATTGCTTGCTTTGGGCCTGATTCTTATTGTGCGCAATTAGAAGGTAGCAAGGCCTTTGCTAAAGATATTATGCTTGAAGCTCAGGTGCCCACAGCGCATAGTGAGCGGTTTGGTGATTATAACGCTGCCTGTAAGTATGTGCAAGAAGTTGGCGCTCCCATTGTTATCAAGGCAGACGGTCTTGCCGCCGGCAAGGGTGTTGTGGTGGCACAAACTTTGGACGAAGCTTATACCGCCTTGCGCGAGATTATGTGCGATAAAATACATGGCGAGGCCGGTAGCCTTGTGGTTATTGAAGATTATTTAGTGGGTGAAGAAGCGTCATTTTTGTGTTTTTGCGACGGTGAACATGCCGTGGCCTTGCCTTCTGCGCAAGACCATAAGCCCATTTATGATGGCGACAACGGCCCAAATACAGGCGGTATGGGAGCGTATACGCCGGCCCCCGTTTTGCCGGACAGCGCCACAAAAAATACATTAGAATTGGTTATTTTACCAATATTACGCGTTCTTGCCTCCAAAGGGCACCCTTATAAAGGTGTTCTATATGCAGGGCTTATGGTCACATCTACAGGACCTAAGGTTATTGAATATAATGTGCGCTTTGGCGATCCTGAATGCCAACCTTTGCTCATGCGTTTATTAACCCCTTTAGACACCATACTCAAGGCTTGTGTAGAGGGAACTTTACATCAAATATCCTTTAGTTACACGCCCGAAGCTGCTCTTGGTGTGGTGCTTGCTGCTGAAGGGTATCCTGGAAAATACGAAAAAGACATGCTCATCGAGGGCATAGACGCGGCTAATGATCTACCCGGTGTTAGAGTTTTTCATAGCGGCACCGTGGAGAAAGACGGAAAAATTTATGCTCAAGGTGGGCGCGTGTTATGCGTGACAGCTTTGGGTGCGGATCTTAAGTCTGCGCAACATAATGCCTATGTGGCTCTTAACAAAATCAAGATGCCTCAGGGACAATACCGCAGTGACATAGGCTCAAAAGGTATTGAGCGTCTAAAAAACATGAAAAAATAGAGGATTATTATGGCAAAAGTAGCAATTTTTATGGGCTCCATTTCTGACGAGCCACAAGTAAGCCCTTGCGCAGAAATTTTGAAAAAACTTGGTATTCCCTTTGTGTTTACCGTAACTTCAGCGCATCGCACACCGGAACGTACTGAAGAGCTTATGGACACTTTGGAAAAAGAAGGTGTTGAAGTATTTATTTGTGCAGCCGGAATGGCTGCGCACTTGGCAGGAGCAGTGGCTGCGCGCACCATTAAACCTGTTATTGGCATTCCTGTATCCGGTGCGGCCTTGGCTGGCATGGATGCCATGTTTGCCACGGTGCAGATGCCTCCGGGATTCCCTGTGGCCACCGTTGCCACCGATAAAGCCGGAGCGCGCAATGCAGCTTGGCTTGCGGCGCAAATTCTTGCCCTACAAGATGCAAGTTTAGCAGAAAAAATCCGCGCAGCTCGTCAGCAATTTAAGGATGACGTGGCCAAAGCCGGTGAAGAAATAATGAATAAATATAAGTAAAAAAAATCCCCTTACATTGCGTATGTAAGGGGATTTTTTTATTACTATTGCTCCCAGTCTATGAGTCTGCCTCTGGTTTTTAGAAGGTAAAAACCAGGTTTTACTTCCGAAGCAAGCTCACTCCAGTGTCCGGCAAAGCGATATATTTTCCAGTCACCTTCAGGAATCATCTTGTCTTCAAGGGCAATTTGCAGGCCCCTTTGTGCGCCTTCTGCATGGCAATACACAGGAAAATCTCCTACCAAAGGATCCAATACTACAGGTTGGCCACTGGCTATATCAATAATAAAGTTTGCCGGCGCAAAGGTATATGCCTCGGTGCAATCTCCAGCATTTGCCGCAGGTCTTGGATCTTTGGGCTTGGTTGGGGCTTCTTCGTCACTGCCAAACATGCCGCAACCGGCAAAAATCATGGAAAGCATCAGTATACTGAGTAGTAATAAGCGTTGCATATGCATCCTTTTGTTTTGTCTTGTAATCATATAATTTTTATAATCTTAGATAGTGCCGTCAAAATCTTAGCGGCCTGCCATACTTTGCAAGCGCGCCACCCTCTCAGCAATAGGGGGGTGTGTGCTAAAAAGATTGCCCATGCCGCCGCCAAAAAGTGGCGAAACAATAAACATTTGCTCGGTGCTGGCATTGCCGCGCTGCATGGGAATGCGTTCATTATAGCTTTGCAACTTGGTTAAAGCTCCTGCCAACGCCAAAGGATTGCCGGAAATGGCAGCACCTGTGTCGTCCGCTAAATATTCGCGCGAGCGTGAAATGGCCATTTGAATAAGTCCAGCCGCCATGGGTGCCAATATGGCTAACAAAATACCACCCAAAAGGCCAGGACCTGAGCTTTCGCCATCGTCATTGCGCCCAATACCAAAAATGGCCGCAAATTGCATCATGTTGGCAATGGACACAATGGCCGAAGCAAGCACGCCGGCAACGGTTTGAATCAATATGTCTCTATTGGCTATGTGTCCGATTTCATGGGCAATGACTCCGCGTAGTTCTTCGGGGCTCAAAAGGCGCATAATACCTTCGGTCACGGCAACCACGCCATGTTCTGGGTCACGCCCTGTGGCAAAGGCATTGGGCGCTTGCTCAGGGATTATGCATACCCTTGGTTTTGGAATACCGGCATTGTGTGCCATTTCTTCCACCATGGCGTGCAGAGCTGGTGCGTCTGCCACCGAAAGTTCCCGCGCTTTATACATGGATAATACAATTTTATCCGAATACCAATAAGAACCTACGTTCATAACCAAGGCTAAGCCAAGGGCAATAACAATGCCGGTTCTCCCACCAAGGGCGCCGCCAAGCATAATAATAAGCCCAGAAAGTAAGGCTAAAAGTAAAGCAGTTTTTATTTGACTTGTCATGTAAATTTTTCTCCTTGCATGTATGAGCTACATAATATAGCCGCTTGTAAAAAAGTCAATTTTGCTCCACATGCTTTTTAAAAGTATCTTTAAGGGTATTTTTACATTGATTTCCTTGACTTTTTAGTCTTTTTTTGTTTCCTTACCATTTCACCGAAAGTGTTTTTATGTATATTTTTGTGTTAAAAAAGGCTAACTTTATGTTTTATCAAGGTAAGTGTAAAAATATAGTAAGTTTTTGCTTGTGGCTTGCTATGAGCCTTGTGCCGCTAGCATCTTTTGCCAAGTCTCAAGTGTCACCAAAAGAATTGGATTTCAGTTTTTTTCGTTTGGGCAGTGGTGCACCTGTCATGCTTGTGATTGGTGGTATTCAAGGCGATGAGCCCGGGGGCTTTTCTGCGGCAACGCTCATTGCCACACACTATAAGGTGCAAAAAGGCACTCTTTGGGTGGTGCCCAATTTGAATTTCCCAAGTATTATCAAGCGCAGTCGCGGTGTACACGGCGATATGAACCGTAAATTTGCTGCCCTTTCCACTAAAGACCCACAATACGATACCGTGAGCCGTATTCAAGAGATTATCACATCACCTGAGGTGGACATAGTGCTCAATCTGCACGATGGCAGTGGGTTTTATCGCGAGAAGTATATAGATAAATTACGCAATCCCAAGCGTTGGGGGCAGTCGGTTATTATTGACCAAGCTGTTATGCCCTTAGAAAACCCTGCCAGTGCACAAGTCCTTGAATTATTAGCAAATATTGCTGAAGAAGTTGTCAAAAATGTCAATGAGCACTTGTTGCAAGCGGGTCATGCCTTGCATGTGCACAATACCCACACGGCCAAGGGCGATAGGGAAATGGAAAAAAGTCTTTCGTGGTTTGCAGTGCGGCATGGCAAGCCTGCCTTTGGCCTTGAAGCCAGCAAAGAATTTTCTGTACCGGGACGCACTTATTACCATTTACATATGGTGGACGCCTTTGCCAAAGCGGCAGGTATTGAACTAGAAAGAGATTTTGAACTCACCTTTTCCGGTGTGAGCAAGGCGCTTACAAGCCATCTCAGTGTAACTTTTATGCAAAATCGTATTATGCTTCCTTTAGAAGACGTGCGCGGGCATATCAATTACCTTCCTTTACCGCGCAATGATTATGCCGCCGTCACTTCAAAGCCCATTATGGCTGTGTTGCCAAAAGGGAATAAGCTTATTGTGCATTATGGCAATCGCACCTTAACCACTTTGAGTCCTCAATGGATGGATGTGGATACAAGTTTAAGCACTGTGCCTATACAAGTGGACGGAGAAGAGAAAAATATCGCGTTTGGTCAAATAGTTACGGTAAAAAAGGATGTAAAAGTGTTGCCTTTAGACGGCTATAGGGTCAATGCCATTGGTGCCGATACGGGCAAAAATAATGAAAGCAACATCCTTTTAACCCAAAAGTCTTTTATTGAAAGATTTTCTGTAGATAAGAGCGGACGTATATTTCGTATAGAAGTGTATAAGGACAAGAAGTTTTGTGGCATGTTTTTAGT
>CAYJHG010000042.1:0-8573 GCA_964369535.1 uncultured Desulfovibrionaceae bacterium | reverse complement strand
GATTACAAGAAAAATGTTGCTGTTTTTTACTAAATATTTATGCAGAGATTTTTAATTATTAAGCATTTCATTGTTGAAATAAGAATATAGCTTAGAATAATTTCATATGAAATTATTCTAAAGCGCCTTGCAATTGTTTAATACTTCTTGCCATGAAATAATTGAATATAAACGGAACTATCTTGTATTACTACAGTTAGAAGCACGTTTTGGTAGGGGATGGGGTTTTATCACTCAAAATGACACATGGGGGGAGAGCCCCCCATGCAGAACAGAAATCAAATATTAATCTAGCACATAAAGAGAGCGCCAATCTTCATCATCGCCAAGGCCAGGTTGGTCCTCTTTGCAAAGAATATAATCGCCAAGTACCAAGTAGTCCATTTCTGTGCGCATAAAGCACAAATAGGCATCTTCTGGCGTGCACACCACTGGCTCACCACGCACGTTAAAGCTGGTATTCACAACCACGGGGCAGCCATGTCTTTCATTAAATGTGTTGATGAGTTCCCAATAGCGAGGGTTTGTGTCTTTGCTCACCGACTGCACTCTGGCCGAGAGGTCAATGTGAGTGATGGCCGGTAAATCAGAACGCTGCCAATACAAGCGCTCCCACAAGGGCAGTGAGTCATAATTTTCTGGCAATGGATGCCACAAATGCTCAGACACAGGCACCACAAGCAACATATACGGAGAAATATCTTTAATATCAAAGTATTCGTGCATATGCTCTTCTAAAACAGAAGGAGCAAAAGGTCTAAAACCTTCGCGATATTTGATTTTCAGATTAAGGCGCTTTTGCATTTCTGGGTTGCGTGGGTCACCCAAAATAGAGCGATTACCAAGGGCACGCGGGCCATATTCCATGCGACCCTGAAACCAACCAACAACTTTGCCATCGGCCAATAAATCCGTCACCTCTGCGCAAAGTTCGCTGAAGTTTTCATGCTTTTTAGCCACACCCTTAAAGCGCTTGCAAGCTCTGGTAATTTCGCCACCATCAAAGGCTGGCCCAAGATAAGAACCTTGCATCCAGTCGCGTGTTGCGGGCAAAGTACGCTCTTTTTCAAGGCTAATATGCCAATGAGCAAGGGCAGCACCTAGGGCACCTCCGGCGTCGCCTGAAGCCGGCTGTATCCACATTTTTTCAAAAATACCGCTATCCAAAAGCTTACCATTGGCCACGCAATTTAAGGCAACACCACCGGCCAAGCAGATATTTTTGCTTCCTGTGAGATCACGAGCTGTGCGCGCAAGGCGCAAGACCACATCTTCGGTCACATGCTGCATGGCCAAAGCAAGGTCCATATATTCTTGCTCAAGCTCTTCAGATTCTGCCGTGCGTGGCGGAATGCCAAAGAGCGTTGTCCAAGGCTCAGCTGTATACATGCGAAAACCTGTTGCATAAGAAAAGTACTTCATATTAAGTACATAGGAACCGTCTTCGCGTATATCAATGAGATTCTCACGGATTTTTTGTTCAAATTCCGCCGTGCGGGCAGATTTTACCGACCCATAAGGGGCTAAGCCCATGAGCTTATATTCGCCGCTATTAACCTTAAAGCCGCAATATGCTGTAAAAGCAGAATAAAGCAAGCCTAAAGAATGCGGAAAATGAATTTCGCGCTGTGTGGTAATGCTATTGCCTTGCCCTTTGCAAATGGATGTGGTCACCCACTCACCCACCCCGTCAATGGTCAAAATAGCGGCGTCTTCATAGGGCGAAGGATAAAAAGCCGAAGCAGCATGCGATAAGTGATGCTCGGGAAAGACTATTTCGGGCAGCTTTTGCTTTGGTGCCAAAAAAGGCGCAAAACCGCGCTCAAGCATGGTGCGCATAAAAAGCTTTTCTTTAATCCAAACAGGCATGGATACAAAGAAAGAACGCAAGCCGCGCGGTGCAAAAGCATGATAGGTTTCAAGCAATCTTTCAAACTTCAAAAAAGGTTTGTCATAAAAAGCAATGGCATTGACTTCATGCAAGCTTATGCCAGCCTCTTGTAGCACATAGCGCACAGCCTTCTCAGGAAAATCAGGATCATGCTTTTTACGCGTAAAACGCTCTTCATGCGCTGCGGCCACAATGTGCCCATCACACAAAAGTGCTGCTGCACTGTCGTGGTAATACGCTGAAATACCAAGTGTATATATTTTTTCGGACATGTATAACTCTTAAAATAATGTATAAATAAAGGGAGCCACTGCCGAACCACTGGCAAAGACCACTATGCCACCAATGATGAGCAGAGCAAAAATCAAAGGTAAAAGCCAAAACTTTTTACGAACTCTTAAAAAACCCCATATATCTGAAAAAAAACTCATTTCCTGTCTCCATTAATAAGGTTGTTGCAAATCTTCTTTGGAATATGTGTGCTCTCGCACCACAAAGGCCGAACCTTCTCCTGCTTTCCATTGGCGCAAGCGCATAGCATCCTTACCCATCATATGGCGTACCATGGCCACAGGCATAAGGATAACTATATAAATAATGCTCAGCAAAAGCTTGGACATAAAAAACCCAAGCACATGCGAAAAACCAAACCAAAGTTTGGCCGGCCACTTAAAGGAACTTGGCCACACCATGGCCCACAAAAGCAAAGCCATGCACCCATAAATAAAGTATACATTTTGCGTGAAAAACCAAACTATCAAAGCCAAAAATGCAAAGGCTAGGGCTGTATCACGACACTGTAAGGGGGTAATTTCTTGTTGAAACATGAATATAACCTACTTTCTTGCATAGAACATGCGAATTTATGGCTGTGTCTTACCTGAAAAAAAGCCCATTCACAAGCTTTTTTTATGCACAGGATTATCATAAAAAAACCCATGCCAATTAGTATATGGCATGGGCATATGCGTAAACTAATATATTATTATTCGGTGCTTTTTTTGCGGTATTTTTTATACATCTCATACAGTGGCGGCACCATAAGTGCAAAAATCAAAGCCCAAAGCACCATGGCATGCGTGCTTTCAAAGAAAATCATAGAACTGCCCTTGCTGAGTATGAGCGCTTGCGCAAAGCCTGTTTCCGCAATGGGGCCCAAAATAAGCCCAAGGATAAGCGCGCCCAAGGAAAAACCGGTTTTCTGTAAAATTACTGCCGACAAACCAAAACCTAAACAAAGTAAAACATCTACCACACTGTTATTAATGGCATAAGAACCAAGCACAGAAAATAAACACACCGTGGGCACAAGCAAAGGAGTTGGGGTAAGCGAAATACGCGCAAAATACGGTGCCATATATAAGCCCACCACCAAAAAAATCACATTGGCCAAGAAAAGTGAAAGGATAAAAGCATAGGTCATGGTGCCGTATTTAGTAAAAAGCTCAGGCCCTGGAATAAGCCCGTGCACCAAAAGGCCACCCATAAGCGCTGCCGCCACACTATTACCCGGAATACCAAGGGTTAAAGTGGGCACAAGAGAACCACCAACACAGCCATTATTACCGGCTTCGGCAGCGGCTATGCCTTCTGGATTGCCCTTGCCAAAAAGATGTGTATTTTTAGAACGGCGTTTAGCAACATTATACGACAAAAAGGCCGCAATGGTAGCGCCTTCGCCCGGCAAGATTCCCACCAAGGTACCCACACCGGAACCAAGGCCAATATAACGCCCAAGGCCTTTTGGCATGGGTTCTTTTTTCACTTTCGTCACCAAGGTGGCATCTTCCACAACCTTTGTGCCGTCGGTTAAAGCAAGCATTTGTGAAATGGAAAAAAGCCCTATGAGTACGGGCATAAAGGCAACACCATCAAAAAGATCGGTAACCCCCATGGTATAGCGCAACATACCCGAAATGGGGTCTGTGCCCACCACGGCAATAATAAGCCCAAGCAAGCCGGAAATAAGCGCTTTAACTAAGCTTGTGTCTTCATCAGCCATGGAAACAATACCGGCAAGCCCCAATAAAGCCAATAAAAAATATTCCGGTGGGCCAAAAGAAAGGGCAAAAATAGCCAATATGGGCGCTAAAATAAGCAAAATAAATGTAGAAAATATTCCACCGCAAAAACTTGAAATAACAGAAACTTTAAGTGCAAGCCCTGCGCGTCCTTGCTGGGTTAGAGGATAGCCTTCTATGGAAGTAGCAACGGCTGCAGGTGTTCCCGGTGTGCGCAACAAAATGGCCGGAATAGAACCGCCGTACATGGCACCGGAATATACCCCACCCATAAGCACCAAGCCCACCAAGGGTTCAAGGGTAAATGTTACAGGTATGAGCAAAGCCACAGCCATGGTGGCCGTAAGACCCGGCATGCCGCCTATCACAATACCTGACACAGTACCAATAAATACGGCCAAGAGCGTTGACCAAGAAAACAATAAAGTTAGGGACTCTAAAATCATGCTATGACCCTTTGCAGCAATACGTTAAGGAAATTTTACAGTTTTTTATTTAATCATACATTGCGCAGCCTGCTCGCGCCTTGCGAGCAGGTAGTAGCCGCATTATACAGTAGACAGTTTTTTTTCAAACAATTACCCTTAAAATCAACGCATCTACGGCCCGCTCAAAAAGTGTAAGATACGAGGAAGACGATGTTTTTTCTTGAAAACATAGGACTCTTCTGGTCCATGTCGAAAGAAAAAACCAGTCTGACGAAGTAGATTGCTCTTTTTCAGTGGGCCGTTATTGAAACAAGCTGCCCACAGGCATGTATACTTCCAAAGTTTTTTCAAAAATACCATACACAAAAGCCAACACACCCAAGGTGGTTAAGCAAATGGAACTGACACTTCGAGCGCCCAGCATATACATTGTAAGGGGTAAAAATAAAGCCGAAGCCACATAAAACCCTAAAAGAGAAAAAGAAAAGGTGTATAACACCAAGAAGATACAAAGTAACCAAAACCTTGCAGGAGATGCACTGAGCACAAGCTTTTTTTCGTTCTCTTTGGAGCGCATGGTAGCTACAAAGTCAATAACACATAAAATACCAGTACTTAGTGCTAAGAACCGTACATACTCTGCCGTAGAACCTTGCACAGCCTTTGGGTAATCGGCAGTGCTCCAATATAAGAGCACTGCCACCACCAAAAAGGCGCCAAGTAATAAAAGCTCAGCATACTTTTTGGACATAACTATCCTCTACCAAGGTGTTTCGTCAAAAAACACTTGAGTTATTGCTTGTAATTCTTGTAAATATTTTAAATAGTCAGGGCCAGGCATGGGCAAACGGCTGAAGTTATTTTTATTACAATCAGCAATAAACTGCTCATCTTGATTCACTTTAGCAAGCAAGTCGTCAAGTTTTGCCAATATGGCTTTATCCACGCCAACTGGAGCAACAAAACCACGTGTAGCAGTGAGCTGTACATCTGTGCCTTGCTCTTTGGCGGTGGGTACGTCAGGCAAAAGCTCTGCACGCTTATCTGCCAACAAAGCTATAACACGCGCGGTGCCATTCTTGTGAGCGGAATACATTTGCGACAAGTTCATGAAAGCTGCGTCGCCGTGGTTACCAAGGATGAGCGCCTTTTGCTCAGTAGAACCCTTGGTGGGCAAAAGATTAAATTTAACTTTTGCTTTATTTTCAAAATCTTTGGCTGCAACAAAGTCGTCAGAACCTATGCCATTCACGGCTACGGTAAGTTCTTTGGCTTTGGCCGCTGCAATGAACTCTGCCAAATTTTTGATGGCACTTTCTTTGGGCACAACAATAAGAACAGGATCGTCTACCACGTTGCCCATAACGTGAAAACTGTCAAGGGTATAACGGGCGCGCTTAGCTACCACATGGGACACAAGCTGCGTTGTAAATACCATACCGATGGTGTAGCCATCTTTCTTGGCGCGGGCGATTTCTTCAAAACCTTTTTGCCCACCAGAACCTGGTACAGCCTTCACAACAAAATTGGCCTCGGGCCAATATTTTTGTGCCGCATTGATGAAAATGCGAGCTGTGGTATCGGTAGAACCACCAGCAGCAGAAGGCACAACCACGGTAATGGGCTTTTCGGGATACTCAGCAAGAGCAGCCATAGGAAAAGCCAGCACAAGCATAACACATAGCATTAAAAACTTTTTCACAATAATCCTCCACCAAAATCTATACGTTAATTTAGGATATAAATCCTCAATGGAAGTATCTTACAGAACATTTTCTGTCAAGGGGCTTAAGTTTTTGACATGGCAATGTAACAAAGCAAGGTGTTACGATAATTTAGCCCGTAAATCGGCTATAACTTCATCCTCTTCGGGAAATTGCCCTGTGTTAAATTTGGAAAATATGGGCAAATTATCCAAGAGCACGTCAAAAATACCGCCTGCTCCTGCTACAAGTTCTGCTGTTAAATCAAGCTCTTCTTTAATTTTAGCCGCCAAACTGGCAGCTTTTGGTTCATAATTTCACGTTGCACAATACACAATTTTCAAGTTCATAATTTACCTCCTTAAGTAAGGCGTTAACGCCTCATAAAAAAATATTGCTTTGTATGAATATAATACCAGCATAAATAAGTCAAACCATGTATAATTTTTATACAGAGACATTTATGATACAAAATTCCTACGGAGCTTTTACGCATGGGCACTTTTTTTTGCAAAAAAATAGATTCTTTTTAAAAAAACATAAAATCTAGCATTTCCTACCGTTATAGTTGGTTATATACTTGCCCTTTTTTTTTAAATAAGGTATGGGTGCACACCAAATGGCTTAGGTTTTTTGCCTCTTGAAACACTTTTTTTGCGTAAATTACTGCTGGACTTACTATTATGCTACCCACTGCATCAGATAATGAAGCACTTTCTGCTCTATTATTAAGCTCCTTACCCTTAGCCATCACCTGCTGGACAAAAGATCTCACACCCATATTTGCCACCAAGGCTTATCTAAGCTTTTTTAATGTCAAAGACATGGACGAGTATAGGCAAAAATATCACAAATTTAACCCCGAAATTCAACCCGATGGTCAATCATCCTATGACCTTGGCTTTAAATATTTAAACGAAGCCTTTGAAAAGGGTTCTTCTTCTTTTTTGTGGGCTCACCTTGACGAAAAAGGTGACACATATTTTGCAAGTTATACTTTAACACGCATAAAATACAAAGATGACTATATTGTCGCAAGCCATTTGCACGAACTGCAAAGCACATATACCAATCTTTATGAAGAAAAAGAGCGTATTCAAGCTGTTTTTGATGCGACCCCTTTGAGCATCACATTTTGGAGCAAAGAACTTCAAGTTATCGATTGCAACCAAGCTGCACTGACACTATATAAATTTGCCTCTAAACAAGAATATAAAACTCAGGCCATGTCCATTTATCCGCCCTACCAACCCAATGGCAACAATTCCATAGAACACGCAAAAAACATCCTCTCCATAGCCTTTAAGCAAGGTTACTACCGCACAGAATGGGAATTCCAAACTTTTGACGGTGAAAAAATCCCTGCCGAAGTGACCCTCACTCGCGTTAAATATGACGATGATTATGTTGTGGTTGAATATACCAAGGATTTGCGAGAAATAAGAGCCCGCGAAGCAGAAACCAAAAAAGCGGAAGAGCGCGCTAAAGTCATGCTTGATACCTTTCCCATGGGTGCCAACTTTTGGGATAAAAATTACAAACTTCTTGATTGCAACATGGAAGCTATCAAACTTTATGGTTTCTCCAACAAGCAAGAATACCTAGAAAATTTTCATACGCTACACCCCAAAACACAACCCGACGGCTTGTTGAGTCAAAAGAAAATCGCTATGGTTTTAGAAAAAGTCTTCAAGCGCGGCTATTATCGCACCGAATGGCTTTGCACACATCCCTACACTCAAGAGCCCTTGCCCATAGAGCTTACGCTTGTGCGCATTATGCATAACAATGAACCGGCAGTTATTTGTTATGTTCGCGACTTGCGTGAATTTAAAACCATGCTCAAAGAAATAAAAAATGTGGAAAAAGACTTACGCTTGGCTCGCGATAGAGCAGAAAAAAGCGCCAAAGCCAAAAGCGAATTTTTGGCAAATATGAGCCATGAAATACGCACTCCCATGAACGGCATACTTGGACTTTTGCACATTTTATCACAAACAGAGCTAGAAACATTACAAGAAGAATATGTGCAAAAGTGTTTGTATTCTGCCAATAATCTTTTGCGAATTATCAATGACATTTTAGATATATCCAAAATAGAAGCCGGAAAGCTGGAATTGGAATACACTCCTTTTTGTTTGAGTGAATTGTGCGAAGATGTACAAAGCCTGTATAGCACACGTTTTGAAGACAAAGGGCTCTTTTTACGCATCATAGAAGAGCAAGACATGACCCCAAAGCTTATTGGTGATACTTTGCGTTTAAAGCAAGTTTTATTCAATCTTGTGAGCAATGCCCTTAAATTTACCGAAAACGGGGGTGTTACCATTACCATAAGCAGCAAAGCCAAAGCTCCAGAAACTATACATTGTGTTTTCGCCGTAAAAGATACGGGCATTGGTTTGAGTAAAAAACAAATAGAACGCCTTTTTGCGCCTTTTAATCAAGCAGACTCTTCCGTGACACGCAAATATGGCGGCACAGGCCTTGGTCTTGCCATATCAAAAAGCATAGTAGAAATGTTTGGCGG
>CAYJHG010000041.1:4494-8654 GCA_964369535.1 uncultured Desulfovibrionaceae bacterium | reverse complement strand
GACGTAGCACCAAGCGTTATGCGATCAGTTAAGTAGTTCTTCGATATTACTTATAATATCAACCCTAAAAGTGCTTTGGGCTTTGTCAATGCGCACTGTTCCCTGTGGGGCATTGCGCATGGGTTTTACATGTCGGACTTGAGCGCATAAAATGTGGGCCGTGGGATTGTCTTTTTGCCAACTTTTCACCGCTGCCAAAGATGCAGCTTCGTGCAAAGTGCGTTCTGGTATTTCTTGGCCTGCAAAGTGTCGGCGTATAATACAATGCGAGCCTGGGCCTCCTTCAACGTGTAGCCAAATATCTTGGGCATGAGCTGCGCGCAAGGCCGCCCAATTGCCTTTGGAATCTTTGCCGCGTAAAATAAGAAAGCCATCGGAACTTTTAAAGGCTTGCACACCCTTGGGCAAGGAGGGCATGTCTTTTAGCGTGTCTTTTTTTGTATTCTTTGCTTTTCCTGCGTTGTTTTTTGTTTGTGAAAGCTGTCCACCGGCCGCAAGGTTTGTGGCGGCATTTTGTACAGCTTGCCATTGAGACGTAATGACAATGCGGCGTTTTTCTAAAAAGTCGAGTCCACGTTTGCCGCGTGAAGCTTTGTGAAAAAGATTTTGCATGTTTTCACGCACGGTATAGCGCGGGTCAAGCGAAATTGTGCCTTCTTCTGTTTCAAGCTGTGTGAGCTTAACTTCTTGAGGTATTTGCCAAAGTAAGGCCTGGATACGCAAAGCCTGCTCTTGGCTTTTTACCATATCTTGCAAGCGCTCTTCTTCGGTATTGAGTTTTTCCATAAGCTTTTGCAGGCGTTTGGCTTCGCGCTTTTGCGGATTTGCCGCTTCTTCGCGTAACTTAGTGGCGGCTGCTCCAAGCACAAGGGCGTCGCCCACAAAACTTGTAGCCTCAAAAGGATCTTCAAAAATACGCTCTTCTTTGCCCTTTGTTTGGTTTGGTAAGAGTGGCCAAGCGGAGATTTCTGCCTGTTCAGATTGTCCATATACATACAAGTCACCGCCGCCCGCTTCCAAGTCTAGCATAAGCGCTTGCCCATCAAGAGAGTCTAATAATGGCAATATACGCCGCAAAGCCGGTGTGATCATAGGCCATTGTTGCCAATTTTCACACGCCGTGCTGAGCTCGTGAGCTTTGGGCCATGCAATATTGTCGTATAAGGCAAAATCTTCTGAATTTGACGTGGTTTGGCTATAATCCATATCAAGTAATTCTGGGGGGCTTTTACCAAGAAAAAGCTTTGGGCCTTCGCGCAAATCAAGCACCAGCCATGTTTCAGGTGGTGCCACTTGAGGAATGGTTTCTGTGCTAATACCTCGAAAAAGAAAATAAATTTTTCGCTCTGTCCAATGGTAAGTGCAAAGGGCAATGCGTCGCCCTGAGCAATATTTTCGCCAGCGCATGACCAAGGCTGAAGGGTGAGCCCCTGCCACAGGTCTTTCTTTGGCAAAATATATAAAGGGATTTTGCCTGCCTATTTTAAGTACAAGGTGGCGTTTTTTTTGCTGGGCATAGAGCGTGAAAACAAAAATATTTTCGGCAGGTGACTGAATTTTTTCTAGGCGCGCACCAAGAAGTTGAGGGGCTAAGTTTTGGCAAAATCGTCGAAATACGTGCGCGTCCACAATTCACTCTGAGTTTTTATGCAGGCAATAATAAATCAGGCCTGCCTTTGAAAAAAGCAGGCCTGATAAAAAAGATTGGCAAGCTTTAGTCGCCGCGCAATTGTTCATCTTCTTCCTGTTTGCTTTTGCAAGTAATGCAAAGACGGGTTACAGGACGAGCTTTAAGGCGGGGCACGCCAATATCATCACCGCAATCTTCGCACACGCCGTAAGATCCTTCACTAATACGCTGCAAGGCAGATTGTATTTTGCGGATAAGGCGGCGCTCGCGGTCACGAATACGCAGGGTAAAAGCACGGTCAGATTCTGCCGTGGCTCTGTCTGCAGGGTCGGCAAACATTTCATTGCTGTCGGTGAGCTCTTCGATGGTTGAATCGCCCTTCAGTTGTGCATCTTCAAGCATTTGCGAAAGCATAGTGCGGAAGAATTCTATATCTTTCTGTTCCATAAAACCTCCACGTGGGGCAAGGCAAAGTATGTTATAGTTTTTAAATCTTAATAGATAAATTTGCCAACTAGAACAAGGTATCTGAATACAATACGCGCATATTTATGCTTTGTAAAGCTTTTGTCTGTATTTTTTTGTCTAGTTTTTTTGCAAATGTACGGAACATGAAAAACTATTTCTTATGTTGATTTTGTCGCTCTTTGTGCAAAATTTCTTTGGCACTGTCCCATGTGGGTTCAGCAAAAAAATTGCCTTTACCTTGCATGCCCATTTTTGTGGGAATTACTTCAAGTATGGTACTTTTTTGGCCTTGGCGTACATGTATTTTAACAGGGCCACCGCTTTGCACTGCCTTAGATGAAAAAGAAGCCACAAAGGCAGCCGCTTCATGTATCATGTGAGCATCCCATGTGTTCCATTGCCGCCCAAGAGCTAAAGGTCCAGCAAAATCGCATAGGCGGAAAAGCAAGTCTGAACTTTTTTTAAGTTCACCCAAAAGGGCATTATTGTTGGCATTGCGCCCAATGATCAGCCAATGTTGCCCTTTTTCCGTATATGCCCAATATTGCCGCCCTGTTTGCGCCAGCACAAAATCAGGAGCATGAGGGTCTGGCACATATTGTAAAACATTCCAATAACGACAAGCATTTTCTTGTTCTGCCAAAAGGCAGCCCCCGGCCGGAGTGGGTATTTCGGTAATGCCGAATTTTTTGGCTAAAGCCAACTGGTCTTTGCGACCACGTCCGGAAATGGCATAAAGGCCATTTCTGTCTATAAGGCCTTCTTGCTCAACACTTGTGGCGTCTAGCAATTTTGCCGAAAGCGGGCGCAAAAGTTCATGCTTAAGTTGACTTTCGCGCTTAATGATATTTAAGGTTTCGCGCCTTTGCGACATGGGTCTTTGCCCCACAACTTCACCGGAAACAATACACTTTGCACCATAAAATGGCATAAGCTCACGCGCGTGGTTCATCATAAGTATTTTGCAATCCACACAGGGGTTGAGCATTTTACCAAAGCCGTGTTCTGGCCTTTGGCGTAGCATGCGCACAAAATCTTCCCCAATATCCACAGGTTCTATATCCAGCCCATAGATTCTTTGCCAACGCTTAAGCATGTTTGGTTTGCCAAAAAAAGGCGAGACAAAGTGCAGGCATTTTACTTTAAGGCCTTGTTCTTCCACAGCTTTTACAGCTAAAATGCTGTCAAGGCCGCCAGAAAATAAGGCAAGAGCGTCGTATGTTTTGGTATTCATGCAGCCTTACATAAGGTTTTGTGTAGTCTTAGGCAAGATTTTTGTGTTGTAAAAAGCAAAGTTAATGTAAGGTTTCTTCTATGGCTTCATAGACCAAGGCATTACCATTTTTATTAAAATGAAAATCACCGCGTATATAATTGTCATTTAATACGGTGAGCAGGTCAGTTTTTTCCAATGCGTCAAAAAAAGCTGGATTAGCATCAATAAAATACGCGCAATCATTTTTTGCGCAAAATTCTTGCCAAATGGACATGCCTTTGTGCTTAGGGTCTTTGCGTGCTAATTGTTCTGGCCAAGGGTACACTAGTACACTTAACGATATATTATGCATGTCTAAAAGTTTTTTAAGTTTTTCCATGCTGCTTATGGCCAAGGCAATGCCGCCTTCAACCCCATTTTTTCCATAACCATGAGTTTTTGAATCATAGGGCCAAGCCGAACGTGGTTGTTCAAGGGTGAAAGCCTCTACACCTATTTTGGGTTCAAGCCATTGATGGAATGCAAGATTTATAAGCCAAGTATATTCAAAATATTTTTGTATAAAAAAATATTTTTTGGCATTATTATTGTTATTGTATCCCATGCCTATTGTAGGTTCTTTTTTAGCTCCTTCGCGATCTAAAACTGTAGTTTCGTCAGAGCCAAGAACATAATATATGGCCTCGTCGTGAATATCACTTAAGTCTATACCGGCAATAATATGTTTAAAATAAAAGCCTTGCTCGAGCAAGTGTCGCACCTTTGCATAAAATATGCTGGGGCTATAGGAGCGAACCCCAAGGTTTGCCATTTTTAATTCTGGGTGTTTTTTTGCATACATACCCA
>CAYJHG010000041.1:0-4484 GCA_964369535.1 uncultured Desulfovibrionaceae bacterium | reverse complement strand
TCATAGTTCATGCCCACACCTTCGGTGAAAGAGTCGCCAATAAAAGCGACATCGTATGTTTTGGGCGCAGGGCTTTCCGTAGCATTACAAGAAATTTTAAACCCATATTCATTGGTGCAAAGTTTATAAAATATATTCCCCCATACCACTTCGTGGTTAAGATTTTTTTTGAGATCGTGATGATAGACGGGGTGTTTGATGCCTTCCACAAAGGTGGTGATGCGCCAAGGCCCAAGATTTAAGGCTGTTAAAGAAAAATCAATAAGCAACCAAAATGCGCCGGTAACAAAAATTATAATACCTAAATTTCTTAAAAATTTCATTCCTATCTCCCTGCAGGAAAAAAATGTAAAGAACAGATATTTGAATTTTAGTCAAGCTTTGCTCCGCTTTGCCTTGCTTTGAAGTAGGCGTTTTGTGAGGCCTGCATACAAAGACTTGCGAAGCATTATGGCTTCTGATAAAATCTTTCACTTACCTTGTTGCTAGCAGGTGCAGAAAATTTATATATTTATCTAGGAGAAAATCATGGCCAAAAAAACAACCTCTGAAAATGCGCGTTTGGACGCATTGAATACAGCTTTAGGCAGCATTGAGCGTAAATTTGGCAAGGGTGCTGTTATGAAGCTTTCTGACGAAGCCCATGTGAGCATTCCTGTTATTCCAACAGGATCTATTGGTCTTGATTTGGCTCTGGGTGTGGGGGGGATTCCGCGTGGGCGAGTAACGGAAATTTATGGCCCTGAATCTTCGGGTAAAACAACACTTACCCTGCACATTGTGGCTGAATGCCAAAAATTGGGCGGCACTTGCGCCTTTGTGGATGCAGAGCACGCTCTTGATGTGGCCTATGCGCGTCGCCTTGGTGTAAACACAGATGAACTGCTTGTATCGCAACCGGATTGGGGTGAGCAAGCTCTTGAAATAGCAGATATGTTGGTGCGCTCCGGTGCTGTAGACTTGGTTGTTGTGGACTCAGTGGCAGCGCTTATTCCGCAAGCTGAGCTTGAAGGCGAAATGGGCGAATCGCAAGTGGGCGGACATGCAAGGCTTATGTCGCACGCCATGCGCAAACTCACAGGCACTATACATAGGTCGCGTGCTTCGGTGATTTTTATTAACCAAATACGCATGAAAATTGGCGTGCAAGGGTATGGCAGCCCAGAAACCACCACCGGTGGCAACGCACTTAAATTTTATTCTTCGGTGCGCCTTGATATTCGCCGTATCCAAACCCTTAAAGACAAAGAAGAAGCTTTTGGCTCTAAAACCAAGGTAAAAGTGGTAAAAAATAAAGTGGCGCCTCCCTTCCGTAGTGCCACTTTTGATATATTATATGGTCAGGGTATATCGCGTGCCGGCGAGCTTTTAGACATTGGCATAGAAGCTAAAATCATAGACCAAAGCGGATCATGGTTTGCCTTTGGGGCAGAAAAGCTTGGTCAAGGGCGAGAAAAGGTACGCGCCTTGTTGGAAGAAAATGCCGAATTACGCCAATCCATTGAGGCCAAAGTTATTGAACACCTTGGCATGAACCCCAAAGAATTTGAGCCTACAGACGAAGATTTGGATGCAGGCCGTGACACTGTTTTTGACGAAGAATAAGGAATAACAATGCTTACTGCTAATGAAATACGCCGCCGCTTTTTAGAATATTTTGCCAAATATGAACACGCTATAGTGCCTTCTTCGCCACTCATACCGCGCAATGATCCCACGTTATTATTTACCAATGCGGGCATGGTGCAGTTTAAATCACTGTTTCTGGGTGAAGAAAAACGCGACTATGTGCGCGCCACCACTTCGCAAAAATGCTTGCGCGTGTCTGGCAAGCATAATGACCTTGAAAATGTGGGACGTACCGCACGTCACCACACATTTTTTGAAATGCTGGGGAATTTTTCTTTCGGTAATTATTTCAAAAAAGAAGCCATAGGTTTTGCATGGAATTTTGTGACCGAAGAGTTGCAATTAGAAAAAGAACGCCTGTATGTTACGGTTTTTCGCGAAGATGACGAAGCGTATAATCTTTGGCAAGAGGTGACAGGCATAAGTCCAGACCGTATTTTTCATTTAGATGAAAAAGACAATTTTTGGGTTATGGGCGATACCGGCCCTTGCGGGCCTTGTTCTGAAATCTATGTGGACCAAGGCGCAGACATGAGCTGCGGACCGGATTGCGGCATTGGCCGTTGTGATTGCGACCGCTTTTTAGAAATCTGGAATCTTGTGTTCATGCAATATGACCAACCGGGCGACGGAACGCGCGTGCCCTTGCCGCATCCTTCCATTGATACGGGCATGGGGCTTGAGCGTGTGGCGGCAGTTTGTCAGGGTAAATTCTCTAATTTTGACTGCGACCTTTTTCAAGATATTATCCAATATGCCGCGTCGTTAGCTAATGTTACCTACAGCTTTAGCGCGCCGGACACCAATGACATAGACACAGCCTTACGCGTTATTGCCGACCATAGCCGTGCGGCGGCTTTTCTCATTGCCGACGGCACTTTGCCTTCTAATGAAGGACGTGGTTATGTGCTGCGCCGTTTATTACGCCGTGCCTTGCGCTTTGGCACCCTCATGGGACTTAAAGAAGCTTTTTTATACAAAACTTCTTTAAAAGTGACCGAAGTCATGGGCGATGCCTACCCTGATTTGCTACAATCAGCAGACTTTATTGCCCGTGTGGTGCGTGAAGAAGAAGAGCGTTTTTCTGTAACCCTTGAAAAAGGCTTGCATATTCTTGAAGAAGAGCTGGCACGTTTGCAAAATAATAACGAAAGCCGTATTTCCGGAGCCATGTGCTTTAAATTGTACGATACCTTTGGTTTCCCCATGGATATTGTAAATGATATAGCCGAAAAACGCGGATTTACTCTAGACTCTGCTGGATTTGAAACTTGCATGCAAGAGCAAAAAGACAGGGCAAGGGCGGCACAAAAAAGCTCTGGCCTTTTGGGCACTGACGGTGCGGATTTATCTACCATTTTTGCCCCCTTGCACAATGGTGGCTTGCACACGGAATTCGTGGGCTATACTGAACTGTCTGCTGCATCGCGCATTGTGGCTTTGCTCGATGCCGATGGCATGAGCATAGAAAGCCTCAATGAAGGCGAAAGCGGTTATGCCATAACACCGCGCACACCTTTTTATGGGGCTTCCGGTGGGCAAATGGGCGATCTTGGCACGGTAGTTTCAGCCACAGGCAAGGCGCAAGTGGTGGACACCCTAAAGCCTTTTGCAGACTTGACCGTGCATTGCATAAAAGTAGATTCGGGCTCCATTTTGTTAGATCACGAAGTGACCTTAGAGGTACTGCAAGACGATCGCTTGGCTTCAGCGCGTAACCATACCTGCACGCACCTTTTGCACGCATCTTTGCGCCGTATCTTGGGTAATCATGTAAAGCAAGCCGGTTCCTTGGTGGCGGCAGATCGTTTGCGTTTTGACTTTACACATCTTTCGGCCATGACGCCCGAAGAACTCTTGGCCGTTGAACGCGATGTGAACCGCGCCATATTGGCCAATGCGTCCGTATGCGCTGCCATAACCAGCCACGAAGAAGCCATTGCCGGCGGTGCCATGGCGCTTTTTGGAGAGAAATACGGCGATGAGGTGCGCGTTTTGACCATTGGCCATGGTGAGAATGTGGAATCGGTGGAGCTTTGCGGCGGCACGCACCTTGAGCGTACAGGCGAAGCGGGGCTATTTTGCATTCTTTCTGAATCGGGCATTGCCTCCGGCACGAGACGCATTGAAGCTGCCACAGGCTGGCAAGCCCTACGCCTTATGCAAGAGCAGCGCAACGAATTGCAAAACATTGCCCAAGGCCTTAAGGCCAAAAGTGGTGAAATTTTGCCACGCATAGAAGCCTTGCAGGCAGAAAATAAAAAACTACGCAAGGATATGGAAAAACAAGCCCAGCAAGCTGCCTCTGGACAAAGTAAAGACCTTATGAGCCAATGCGAAGAAATAAGCGGTATTAAGGTGCTTTGTGCCGCTGTGGGCGCTGTACCTGTAAAAGGCTTGCGCGAACTCATGGACGATGTGCGCTCAAAGTTGCCTTCTGGTATAGCCTGCCTTGCAAGCCACGAAGAAGATAAGGTAAGCCTTATTATATATGTTTCAAAAGATTTGCACGAACGCTTTACAGCTCCGGCACTCATTAAAGAAGTGGCCGTGCATGTGGGTGGTTCCGGCGGTGGTAGACCAGACCTTGCACAAGCCGGCGGCACAAAACCTGAAGGCATTGAGCAAGCCTTTGCAGCCCTTAAAAATTATCTTGCTTAGACGGCTTTGTGCCATTGAGCAATAAATTTGGAGTTATATAATGATTGGAATTTCAAAGCTTTATTGTGGGCAAGTGGAACCCTCCGACGCTTTGCGTTATGGACGCGAAGCGGGAAAACTTCCCTCGCACCTCTTGCAATTTTCTAAGGATAAAAAGCCCGTGGTGGTCTGGAATATGACTCGCCGCTGTAATC
>CAYJHG010000040.1:0-8864 GCA_964369535.1 uncultured Desulfovibrionaceae bacterium | reverse complement strand
GAAGACGAAGTTTTTTTGCGGAGGGCGCGTATCAAGACATACGTAACGGGAGCAAAAAACAAGTCTGACGATGCAATTTGCACTTTTTCAACAGCCTGTTAATGCTTTTAACAAACTACTTCATCAGCATGAGAACCAATATAAGCATCGGCTAATGTGCAAAAGGCCTCTATTTCAAACACAGCCTTTAAGCCTTCTTCTGAACCGCTTTCTTCAGCCAATTCTTTCACAGCCGAAATAATACCAGTAAATATTTGCAAACAGCCTTCATAGGACTTGCGCAATGCTTCTGTAGATTTACTGCTTTGTCTTTGTCTAATTCGCTTTAAAATACCTACAATTTTTGATGCATGTAAATTAAAGGGGTTGATTTCTTTATAAAAAGAATCAAGCCAATCGTCCCCAAGGTAAGGTTTTAGCATTTCTGCATATGTAACATCGGGTGGTATTTCTTCTAAAAGCTCTATGGCATTTTCTGCAGCACCCTCACTCAGCATATCAATAAAAGCGTCGTATAAAAACAAACGCTCAATGCTTGAAATTTCCCAAGACTCTCTTGCTAAAACCCCCATATGCCATCTCCTTAACAATCAAGAATAGAATAAAGCTACTGAGACCTAAGCATGTATCAAGAAAAAAATACTATTTTGAAATTTTTATAAAAGCACTCTACCGTTAATTATTATTTATTTTTTATTTTGCATGGCTGCGGCCAAAGCCTGACCTAAATTTCCTAAAGAACTGGCACTTTGTTCATTCTTGGCATGTTCTTTCCATGAAACATCTTCTTCCACCGAAACACCTTCAGGCGCAAGGCTCATACGGCGTTTTTGCGTATCCAAAGCTTGCACAACCAAACGCACTTCTTGACCCTTTTCAAGTTTATTCAATTCAGAAGCATTGGGAGCATTTTTAATACTTGAAAGAGGCAAAAGCCCTGTGACTCCAGGAGCTAAGTTTATAAAGAAACCAAATTGAGCGCGGCTTTCTACAGTTCCAGAAACAACCTTACCCACAGCAAATTGTTCAGCCACAAGTGACCAAGGGTCTGCTTCTGCATCACGCATGGAAAGGGCTAAGCGACGACGCTCCAAAGAAATTTCTTTGATTTTTACGGAAACCGTATCGCCTACGGCAACAAAGTCTTCAGCTTTATGCACTCGCTCCGTCCAAGACATTTCAGAAATATGCACAAGACCGTCAACGCCGGGTAATATTTCCACAAAGGCACCAAATGGAGTAATGCGCACAACACGGCCGCTAACAACACTATCCACCTTTAAACGCTCTTCTACATTGGCCCAAGGATCGCCATCGGCCTGCTTGCGTGAAAGAGAAATTCTTACATTAGATTTAGCATCTTGCGTAATGGAAATAACTTTTGCACGCACCAAATCGCCAGAGCTTACAAGCTCATCAGCATTGGCAACACGTCCCCAGCCAAGCTCAGAAATATGGATCATGCCTTCCACACCGGGAGCTATTTCCATGAAGGCGCCAAAAGGTGCAAGCCTAGTGATTTTTCCTTCAAGTACGTCGCCTTCTTTAGTATTTTCTATGATTTTTGCTAAGGATTCTAATCTTTCGCGATCTAATAAGGCACGACGCGAAACAACAATATTACGCCCATTACTTTCAACACGCGTAATAATAAATTGCATGGTTTTACCAAGCACAGCTTCTGGATTTCCAATGGCCGTGGGGTCCATTTGGCTGCCGGGGCAAAAGGCACGTTTGCCTAAAACATCGATAGTATAACCACCTTTACAAATACTTGCCACCTTGCCGTCCACAGGCACTCCAGCATCACGCGCATCTTCTAAGGCTGCAACGCCGCTACCGCTCATGGAACGCGACAAACGCACACCGTCAGAGGTTATAGCCGTAACCCAAGCTTCTACTGTGTCACCAACTTTAAGAGTACATTCTCCATTGGCATCAAGAAGATCCTTGCGTTCAATTATACCATCAAGCTTAATGCCCACATCTAAAAAAATATGTTCATTGCCCATTTCAATGATAACACCGCTCACTTTTTGACCGGCATGCACACGGGTTGTGGAAGTTTCTTGAGAAGCAAAAAGTGAAGCAAAATCTTCGTTTGCGTCTTCAGTATTGGAAACCATATTTATAGTATCAGACATATATACTCCTTAAATAAGAGAAAACATTATAAATTTCATTATATATTGTATGTAAAAAAATTATCGCGGGCACAGATTTAGAGCTTAACAAAAAAAGTTTTTTTTTTCAATAACAAGACTCTAGAAAAATATATTTTTATACATTTTGCGTCTACTTGGTTTCTATGGTAAGGTATAAATCACCTTGCCACTTGCCAACTTTTTTACCAAGTCCACGCAATCGAATGGGTTTACCAACACAAAAGTTCTTTGGTAAAACAATTTCTACGGTGCTTAATTCCTCAGAAAGACCGCGTCGTATCTGCAAGCGTATTCTAGCTCCCACAAACAAAGCCGTTGCGGGCATTTTTATAGTTTGCTCTTCGTCTATTTGTTGCAAAAGCCAACCCTTAAGCTTGCCTGAAAAACCATTGCCGGTTTGCAAAGGTTTAGTGCTCTTACCTAAATCCACTTCTGCCGTAGGCGGTGGGGGCGGAGGTGAAGGTGGGGGCTGAGCTGTCGCATCGCCTTGAGATTGCTTATTTAATTCGCTATAAATATCTTCAAAAACACGCCTTGCAAATGGATCGTGCAAAAGATCTCGCAAAACATCTTCTTTTTCATAGGCAGCCGAAGCCGCTGCTTGATGGTTTTTGCGAGCTTCTTCTTTTATATCAAAAGGCTCTTTGTCAGGTCTTGTGCCTTTTTTCATGCCGCCAGCGTCGGCTTTTGTATATGTTGTGTAGGCTTGTGAGCTTTGCGCAGCTTGTTTTGCTGCTTTTTCTTTTTCTGCTTTTTCCTGCTCAGCTTTTTCTTGTTTAATCCTTTCTTGTTCAGCCTTTTCTTGCTTGGCCTTTTCTCGTTCTGCTTGGCGTCGTTCTTTATTTTCTTGGCTTTCTTTTTTAAAGCGTTCCCGTGTTTCTTGTTCTTTTTGGGCTTCTTCTTTTGCGCGTTGCGCTTTTCTTTCGGCGCGGTTTCGCTCTTTTCTTTCATCCTCTTTAAAGGCAGCCTTACGCTTTCCTTCTTCTGTTTGTAAAATTTGTGATAAAGCGACATACGCTTCATTTAAGCGTTTAAATTGTGTACCAGCATCCGGCACATCGGGATTTAAATCAGGATGTAACTCAAAAGCTCGTTTACGATACGCACTTTTTACATCATCAAGTGTAGCATCTCTTTTTATATCAAGAATAGTATAGCATTCTTGAAGACTGATATGACGGCTTTTACGCATATTATGACTCTATATCAACATTTGTAGGCAAAAGGGCATGTGCCTCTGTTTTAGCATCAGAAGCCAATAAATTATGTTTCACAAGATATTTTTGCCCTTCTAAAACAAATTCCGCATGACTGGCATTTGGGCGAATACCCGGGCAAAAATCTTTGGCCAAAAATAAGCTCTCACTGTCAATCATATTTCCACGAAAATACGGCCAAGCACGGCAAATATCGGGTTTTCCTTCATGCACGGCACAACCCTTTCCAAAAACAAAAAATACACAATAGCCGTCATCGCCATTGCCTATTTTTAATTTACCATTATTCATTACACCATATTTTTCAATAAATTCTTCTGCAGACAAGCTCAAATGGGCACAAATACGCTCCAAATCCTTGGGGCTTACCACAATGCCCCCTTTACCTTCACAACAATGCCCACACATGTGGCACTCAAAAACCAAAGTCATACTCTAAGCCCCAAGCAATCTTTCATGTTCCACTTTAATACACAAGTCTTCTACAACTTGAATACCTTCAGCAGCTAAAACAGTCCCTGCCTCATGCGACCTAATACCCAGTTGCATCCAAAAACATTGAGGACGCCAAGACAAGGCCACAACCTCACGCGCATGAGCAACACAAAATTCCGGTGCGCGAAAAACATTTATAATATCCACAGGCTGCGGAAGCTCTGCTACATTTTTATATACAGGCAAACCCCAAACCGTACTGCGCACAGGATGAATGGGAAAAACGGTATAACCAGCTTTGAGCAGATATTCGCCCACCATAGTCACAGGATGATTCACTTTATCCTTAGCACCAATAATGGCTATACTTTTACTATTTTGTAATATTTTTTGTATTGTTGCGTCTAAAAACATGCATGACTCCCCCACTTTGAAATAACAGTATATGCTTCTATGCCAAGAAGTGCAATTTTTTACATGCATAAAAGCGCATAAAAAATTTTCTCCATTCTTTGCTTGCCATTTATTTACAGAGCAAGTAATTTGCACAGCACATTCTTAACTAAAAAAAACTTGGAATACACATGCATACAATACAAAACATTGCAAACCAAACTTTTACAAACACTCTACTCACAGCCGAAAAATTACCCCTACAAGAAATGCAACGCAGACATGCACTTTGCCGTGCATTATGCCATCATTTTGCCCCGAAGGCAAAAGGTCTACTCATATTTTCTCGTTTAAATATATATTATCTCACAGGAACTTTTTCCGGATCTGCGCTTTGGTTACCTCTTGAACATGAACCTGTGCTCTTAGTAAGGCGCGCCTTGGAACGTGCCAAAGCCGAAAGCCCTTTGCAAAACATAGCCTCTTTTCGTTCCTACAAAGAGTTGCCAAATATTGTTGCCGACTTTTCTTCGCCTTTGTGCGAAAATATAGCGGCTGAAATGGGCGCTTTACCTTGGGATTTAGCCGAAAAATTACAAAAAACTTTAGCTTCACACATCTTTGTGCCGGCTGACCCCATATTACAAAGGGTTCGCGCACGCAAAAGCCCTTGGGAGCTTACTAAAATGCGCCTTGCAGGCCAAAGACACCATCAAGCACTACATAACATATTACCCAAATATCTTCATGTAGGCATGAGCGAAAGAAACATGGCGCACAAAGTCTGGGAAGTATTTTTTGCTCTTGGGCACGGAGGCATTAACCGCATGGGTAATCTTGGCGAAGAATGCTTTCTTGGTCATATTTCCATCGGTGACATTGGCAATTATCCAAGCCATTATAACGGGCCACTAGGCTTACAAGGCGAACATCCAGCCAACCCATTTATGGGTAATAGTCAAAATATTTTAGATAAAAATCAAATTTTTACCATGGATGTGGGCTTTATGCTTGAAGGATATCATACAGATAAAACACAAGTGTATTTCTCTGGAAAAAGCAAGTATATTCCTGCCATAGCCCAAAAAGCTCACGATGCTTGTATAGAAATTCAAGACAGAGCGGCTAGAGCTTTAAAACCCGGCGCCATACCCTCTGAAATCTGGAATGACGCTTGTGAACAAGCCAAAAAATATGGCATTGAAGAAGGATTTATGGGCTTAGGCAAAAACAAAGTTCCCTTCTTAGGTCATGGTATTGGGCTTGTTATCGACGAATTTCCTGTGCTTGCTAACCGTTTTAATGAACCCATAGAAGAAGGCATGACCATTGCCATTGAGCCTAAAGTTGGCATTAAGGGGCTTGGCATGGTGGGTGTTGAAAATACCTTTGAAATAACTGAAAACGGTGCGCAATCACTAAGCGGTACTGAAAATGCTATTGTTTGTATGGAGAATGTATGATCTTTACTGCAGAAAAAATATCTTTACAAGAAGTGGAAACACGCCAAAATACCTGCCGCCAATTACTGCAAAAATCCATACCGCAAGCTTCCGGATTTTTATTATTTTCACGCACTAACATATATTACCTCACAGGAACTCGTGCCAATGGCATTTTATGGTTACCTTTGCAAGGTGAAGCTGTGCTTATGGTGCGCAAAGGCGAAGAACGCTGCAAATTAGAAAGCCCTGTAAAAAACATAGTTTCCTTTAAATCTTACTCTGAAGTACCCAAAATATGCCATGAAATGGGCTCCCCTCTTGGTTCTTGCATAGCTGCAGAAATGCGCGCCTTGCCTTGGTCTTTAGCCCATATGTTACAGGAACGCTTAAAGGATATCTCCTTTGTAAGTGCCGACAACATTTTAGACAAAGCACGCTCCATAAAGTCTGCCTATGAGCTACAATGCTTGCGTCATGCAGGTGCTGCGCACCATAAAGTTTTACATGAACTGTTGCCTGAAAAAATAAAACCCGGCTTTACTGAACGCCAAATTGCACACAGCATTTGGGAGCTCTCTTTTGCACACAATCATGGCGGCATGCTGCGCATGGACCATTATGGCGAAGACATTTTTCTCGGCCGTATTGCTGCCGGCACAAGCGCTTTGTATCCATCTCCATTTAATGGACCTTTGGGTACGCAAGGGGAACATCCGGCACTACCCTATATGGGCTATGCCGGCAATGTATGGGAAAAAGACCAAGTGCTTATGGTAGATACAGGCTTTGTGCATAAAGGCTATCACAGTGACTGCAGCGTTACTTATTTTGCCGGACAAAAATCTGCCCTACCAAATATAGTACAAAAAGCGCAGCATTGTTGCCAAGAAATACTCATGCATTGCCAAGAAAATCTTAAACCCGGAGCAAATTTGCAAGATATTTGGCTAAGTGCTTGTTCCATAGCGAAAAAAGCAGGTTTTCAAGAAGGTTTTATGGGGAATGGATTAAATAAAGTTTCTTTTTTGGGTCACGGCATAGGCCTTGCCATGGACGAATGGCCGGCCATTCACAATGCCCCTTGTTTGGTGGAAACTCATATGGCCTTTGCCATAGAGCCTAAAATTGCTCTACCCAGCATTGGCATGGTGGGCACGGAAGAAGTTTTCATTATCACAAATGAAGGCACAGAATGCATAACAGGTCATATGACCGATATCATTTGTATTAATACAAACAATTAAAATTTTACAGATTAATTATCAGCTATAACAAGAATATCGTTGGCAAGTATAAGAGTTTTGCCGTGTGGAATAACCGTCTTTTTTCCGCGCAACAACATCACAACAAACAATTTCTTTGATTGTTTATCAGCATCTGCAAAAGAAGCTATACTTTGCCCAACCCATGCACTGTTTTCGTCAATGTGCTCTTCATACAATACAAGACTAACATTTTCCAGATTTTTTGGAGCACATAACACAGCTGTATCATTGCATAAAAAAACAGTATCACCACCACTCAATACATTTTTACCTTCACGCAAAAGCATGGTCACCAGCATATCCGGCGGTAGCTGTATTTCGTGCAAAGCTTTATTTATCCAAGGATGCCCATGGTAAATATCTAAAGATATAACACTTATCTGACTTTCTGTATAATCATTAAAGTTTTTCGTATCATCTATGTTACCGTCACACATATTAAGCTTTCGTGCAACAGGCGCAAGCAGCGTACCTTGAAAAATAATAGATAAAAGAACAATACAAAAAACCGTATGAAATAAATAACCTGGCGTTTCTGCTTCATGAACGGTAGCCATAATGGCAAATACTACAGATGAAGCCCCCCTTAAACCGGCAAAAGATACAAGTAATTGTTGCGGCAAGCTACACCTAAAGGGAGTAAGGCACAAAGCTATAGCTAAAGGACGCACAAAAAATGTGAGTAAAGCGCCTATAATTACGGCGGAAACAAAAACTTCTGGAATAAGAGCCGGTGTGGCCAAAAAACCCAATAAAAAGAAAATGAGCATTTGCATCAAACTTGTGAAGCCGTCAAAAAATATGACCAAGGATTTTTTTTCGTACAAGCGGCAATTACCAAGTGCAATGCCAGTAATATAAACGCTTAAATAGCCATTTCCGTCTATGGATGTGGGCAATGCATAAGAAAACAAAGCTATGCCAATTATAAAGGCCATGTTAAAGCCGGGAATGGGAAATTTATAATACCGTAAAAATTTCACCGTTATCCAGGCAATCATTACACCACAAAAAGCACCCAATCCCAATTGCTTCACGGTTAATATAAAAAGTTCTGCACCACTTACTTGATTGTCCATCATGGAAAGAATTATGAGTGTCAGCATGTAGGCAAAAGGGTCATTGCTTCCACTTTCCACTTCTAAAAGCGAAGCGGTGTTTTCTTTGAGTCCTAGATTTTTTGAACGCAGCAAGGAAAAAACTGAAGCAGCATCGGTTGAACTGAGTATGGCTCCCAAAAGAAAAGCTTCATATTTGGGCATTTTTAAAACAAAAATACACACAAGCCCCATAAAAAGTGTCGTTAACACGATACCTAGCGAAGCAAGTACAGAAGCTTTAAAAACTACGGGTCTTGCCTGATTCCAATTGGTGCCAAAACCTCCATAAAACATTATAAAAACAAGTGCTACCGTACAAATAAATTCAGATAATTTATAATCACTGAACTGTATATGGAAAATTCCATTTTCTCCCACAAGCATACCCAAAACCACAAAAGCCAATAATACAGGTATGCCTAATTTGTGTGTAACACGGCTGATAAGGGCGCTCAAAAGCACAATGCCCGATACTAGTAAAAGATTGACCATACCAATGTTATGACACTTTTCACCCATATGGGCAAGAATAATTAAAAATCCCATCTGCATAATAAACAGCACAGATGGTCTCATGCTAGAAATTGTATTATACTACCCCAATTAAAATGTGGCCAAAGTATGCAACATAGGCAATACATTTCGATCTAAAAAAGGATGATTTTTCAACTATTTGTTGCTTTAACCTTTTTTTTGATCAGTAAACAGCTCACATGTCCTTGGTGCCTATTTTCTTTAATATCAGCAAGTTAGGATTGAGAAAAAATTTATTTGGCAAAATTCCAGTAAGTCCACCAGCCTAGCTGGTGGTTTTTCTTATGCGCCTGTAAGGCTCTCCTACCAG
>CAYJHG010000039.1:0-8932 GCA_964369535.1 uncultured Desulfovibrionaceae bacterium | reverse complement strand
ACTTCCTTGCATTCGGTACTTTTTGAACGAATTATCCAAAATATAAGGGTAATGTGCTTTTGTTGAAAAAAGAGTGAACACCTCTTTGCCCAAGTTTAAAAAACATAGATTGCCCCTTTATGCAAAGCACGAGCCCCGTCATTATTAAGCGCAAGGGACGATACCACCAGCTTACTTGCAAGGCATTGGCTCGCCTTTGTCATTGCGAGAAAATGCGCTGAAAGGGTGGCATATTGTGACAGAATTCATAGCGCATTTTCGTGGCAATCCATGCCTTTTAAACTTTGGTAAAGGATTGTTAAAATATATGGATTGCCGTGTCGTTGCAATTGATGAAGAGGATGCTTAGCTTTGCAATGCATTCTTTAAATTAGATAGACGTTGAACGTCATACGATAATACAAAATTATGGCCACTGAAATTGAAAGAAAATTCCTTGTTGTTGGCAAGCCTTGGATAGAAAGCCACACACAAGGAACAGTATATACCCAAGGATATTTAAGCACTGATCCTGAGCGTGTTATACGCGTGCGAATGGCAGATAGCAAAGGCTATTTGACCATTAAATCTAAAGTCAGTGCCATGACATGTGCGGAATACGAATATGAAATTCCCCATGACGAAGCTAAGGCACTTTTAGAAACCTTGGCTTTAAAGCCCTATATTGAAAAAATCCGCTACAAAATTCCCCATGGTGCACATATATGGGATGTAGATGTTTTTTCAGGGGAAAATACTGGATTGGTAGTGGCTGAGATTGAACTTAAACACGAAAACGAAGCTTTTACAAAACCCCAATGGCTGGGGGATGAAGTGACCAAGGACATGCGCTATAAAAACGCCAATCTTGCCACGCATCCTTTTAGCTCTTGGTAAGATATTCAGAGGCATACCATGGCGCACAAAGGCCCACACATATCTATTTCGCCCGACTATGTTGTTAATCGTATCTTACGCATCAACCGCAATGACTTTGAAGAATGGCCGGAATCTGTTCGTCGGCTTGCCATTGCCATCGCCGAAGAACTCTTTCTTGTGGCGTATAATCCTTTTATTGATGTGGAAGCTGTACGCCAAAGCGTGCAAAAACGCTATGAAACCGAAACGCTTGCCCTTGCCCATCACTTTGCCACCAGCATAGGCGAAGGCATTACCATGTTTTGGTCTGCCCACGCAGCGGAAAGCGCTTTTAGAGCAGAGCTCATCGAAGCTTTCAAAAAGTTCATGCCTGCTGAATGCATTCTTGAAAGACCGGGTGCTTTGGTAGAAAATGCCACAGATGCCACAGATTTACGCATGGAATTGCCCCTTTGTGTCGTAGAACCCGACAGCACAGAGCAAGTTGCCGAATTGGTGCGCCTTGCCAATGACAGAAAATTTGCCCTCATTCCCCGTGGCGGCGGTTCCGGCATGACAGGTGGAGCTGTGCCTGCGCGCAAGCGCACCGTCATTGTGGTGCTTACACGCTTAACCCACATAAGCCCCATTGATATTGAAAATAAAACCGTCACCTGTCAGGCCGGCGTTCTTACGCACGAAATTATTAAGGCCGCAAAAAAGCACAAGCTTTTCTTCTCTGTAGACCCTGCCTCAAAGCTTGCCTCAACCATAGGCGGCAATATTGCCGAAAATGCCGGAGGCCCTTGCGCTTTTGAATACGGCACCACTCTTGATAATTTGCTCTGGTGGCGTATGGTAACACCCACAGGCGAAATCATTACTGTGGAACGCAAAGATCACCCACGCCATAAATTACTGGCTCACGAAATTGCCACATTTGAAGTGAAAGACGTGTCTGGCGGCGTGCGCAATGTTGTAAACTTGCGCGGTGACGAAGTGCGCCTCACCGGTCTTGGCAAAGATGTTACCAATAAAGCTCTTGGCGGGCTTCCGGGCTTACAAAAAGAAGGCGTGGACGGCATTATTACCGAGGCTTCGTTTATTTTACACAGTGAGCCCCTGGAATCACGCGGTATGGGGCGGGTATTTTTTGGACGCTCCATGCACACGGCTGCTGTGGTCATTGGCGAGCTTGTGGCCTTGCGCGATAAAATACGCGAAGAAGGCGACTATGCTAAACTTTCTGCCTTGGAAGAATTTAATGCAAAATATGTCCAAGCCATCGAATATAAAAGAAAATCAGACAAATACGAAGGCGATCCCATCTCTGTAATTATTTTACAGGTAGACGGCGACGAACCCCATTTGCTCGACCAATGCGTGGAAGAAATTGTGGCCGTGGTCACAAAGCAAGACATGGTAGACATTATGGTTGCGCAAAATGCCAAGGAAGCAGAAATTTTTTGGGAAGACAGGCATCGCCTCTCAGCCATTGCCAAGCGCACCTCAGGCTTTAAAATCAACGAAGACGTGGTTATACCCATGGAGCGCATTCCTGACTTTGCGCTTTTCTTAGAACAACTCAACCTTGAGTGCGCAGCGCAAGCCTTTCGTCATGCCTTACAATCTGTGGGAAGGCTTTCTGGTTTTCCTTTGGAAGACAAAGACGTTAACCGCGAATTTACCTATGCCTCCAAGGCGGCGCGCGGCGATATTTCTGCTACTGACATAAGCGATGAAGAAATGTTTATGCGCTCTGTTCTTTTCTTAAAAGACCTGTGCACAAAGCATGCCCATCTTGAACGCAAAATACAAGGTATTATTGACTATATGCATAAAAGCCGCATTATTGTGGCTAGCCATATGCACGCAGGCGACGGCAATTGCCATGTGAATATTCCCGTAAACTCAAGCGACCATCACATGCTGCATGAGGCAGAAAAAGTGGCCACGCGCGTTATGCAAACAGCACAAGATATGGGCGGAGCCGTTTCTGGTGAACACGGCATAGGCATTACAAAAATTGCCTTTTTGCAGCCAGAAAAAATGCAGGCATTACGAGAATTTAAAGAGCGCGTTGACCCACGCGATATTTTAAACCCTGGTAAATTGGTGCACAAAGAATTGCCAGTGCAGCCTTTTACATTTTCTTTTAACGGGCTTATCAACGATATTCAAAATAGTGGTATTCCCGGAAAAGAGCAGCTCATTGACCTACTTTTGGCTGTGCAAAACTGTACACGCTGTGGCAAGTGTAAACATGTTTGCTCCATGGCTTATCCGGAACGCTCCATGCAATGGCACCCGCGCAATAAAAACATGATGCTTGGTATGTTGCTTGAAGCCATATATTACTCCCAAGCCCATACAGGGCGTTTGGACGAACGCTTGCTTGGCATTGCGCGTGATATTTTTGAACATTGCACCAGCTGCGGACGCTGTACGGCCGTTTGTCCTGTGAAAATTCCTTCAGCACAAGTGGCGTTGACTTTGCGCACTTTGCTTGAACGCGAAGGTGCCGGCGGTCATCCCATTAAGGGCCGCGTGCTTCATTGGCTTGTATCCGAGCCACAGCGCATCCCAAAAGCGGCCAAGATGGCCTCCTTGGGGCAAAAAACCCAAAATAAAATCCTAAGCTCCTTGCCTGCAAGTTGGTACAAGGGCTTCCAAAGTCCCATGTTCTCCACAAAAGGGCCAAAAATCGGATATACCAACATTTATGAGTCCTTTAAATTGCACAGAGGGCATATGTTTGTGCCCCAATTTGAAGGAAGCAGTGATGATGAAGCAGATCCGCGCATTAAGGCCACTGTGCTCTATTTCCCCGGTTGCGGCGGAGGGCTTTTCTACGACCGTATAGCGCAAGCATCACTTATGCTTTTACTTAAAGCCGGACACCCTGTGGTTATGCCTCCACGCCATATTTGTTGCGGTTATCCGCTTCTCTCGGCCGGCATGGAAAAAACTTTTAAAAAACACAAAGACGCTTCGCGCAAACTGCTCATGCAGTTGGTGGAAGAAACGCGCGAAGCCGGATATGACGTGCGCTATCTTGTCACCGCCTGTGGCACTTGCATTGAAGGCATTGAACATATGGACTTTCTTGGCAAAGCCAAACTTGAGCACAAAGATGTTGTACAACTTACCATAAATAACATGCCGTCAGAAGCTACTCTTGACGGAGCGCCACGCTTATACCACGGCGCATGTCATGCAGAATGGGCCGGTGAGCACAAAATCAAAGGTAGAGATAAATTATTGCAAGCATTGCGGAATTTCACCGGAGCTTCGTTTAATATCTCGCCTGGTTGCTGCGGTGAATCGGGCATGGGTGCCATGACTTCACCCCAAATTTACAACCTTTTGCGTGAGCGCAAAAAGGAAAATCTGCAAGAAGCCCTTGCCCATTATGCAGGCCCCATTATTGTGGGTTGCCCTTCTTGCAAGGTGGGTATTGGGCGCGTGCTTTTGAGCCTAAACGACAAGCGACCCGTATTGCATGTGAGCGAATGGCTTGCTCAGCATATGGAAGGCTCAGAATGGCGACAAAAATTTAAAAAGCGTGTCAATGACTCGCGCGGCGCCATACGCACCATAAAAATTTTATAAGCATTCTTTTTGCTTACACTTGTGGCTTTGCTATGCTTTGAAAAACAAAGCGTAATCATATGTTTTAGCATAACATACTTTAATAAAAGCGTAAGCTATTATTTTATGTTATTTTTACCATTGCATACTAGGCCCTTTGCATGTATTGTACGCACGATTTCAACAATATTCTTTTCAGATAAGAGTATACAATAGTATACCCTATGGTTTATATATATGAATATAAAAGCAATAATTAAAAATACATTTGTTGGCTTGCTCGTGCTTGGCTTATTGTCAGGCATTGTTGCCACCCTAGCAGTGGTAGGTCTTTTCTATTGGGCCGCGCAAGATTTGCCACAAATGGATCGTATAGCCGACTTCCAACCCCCCATTGCTACCACTGTTCTGGCTCGCGATGGTTCCCCCCTTGGCAGCCTGTACCACGAAAAGCGATTCACCGTGCCTTTAGATCTTATGTCGCCCTATATTACCATGGCTTTTTTAGCCGCAGAGGACGATGCCTTTTATAAACATAAAGGCATAGACCCCATAGCTATTTTGCGTGCAGCCATAGTGAATTTTCAAAGTGGCAGAAGCACCCAAGGCGGCAGCACCATTACCCAACAAGTGGTAAAGCAACTTCTGTTGACACCAGAAAAAAGCTACAGGCGCAAAATAAAAGAAGCCATACTTGCTTATAGGCTAGAACAACAGCTCAGCAAGGATCAAATACTCACCACCTATTTGAACCAGATATTTTTGGGGCAACAAGCCTATGGGGTTGAGGCGGCCTCGCGTACCTATTTTGGCAAACATGCCACTGACATAACCTTGGCTGAAAGTGCTCTTTTGGCCGGCATGCCTCAGGCGCCAAGCCGTTATAATCCTTTCCGTTATCCAAAATCAGCCAAGAACAGGCAATTATATGTGCTTGGCCGCTTGCGTGAGCTGGATTGGATTACAGAAGAAGAATATAAACAAGCCGTAGACGAACCCTTGGTATATTGGACCATGCCCGAAAAGCAACTGGGATCTGCCGGCTGGTATATGGAAGAAGTGCGCCGCCTGCTCATAGACTTTTTCACCGAAGAAAACCTTGCTAAGATGGGCATAAAAACGCGTAAATACGGTATTGACTATGTATATGAATCCGGGCTCACCGTTACAACAGCCATGGATCCTGTGCACCAAGAAGCCGCCGCTCAAGGCTTGCGCAAAGCTCTTGAAGCCTTAACCAAGCGCCAAGGTTGGCGAGGCCCCATCGCACACATAGCAGCAGACAAGCGCACTGAATTTATTGAAAAAAGCCAATTCTCCCCCTATGACTTGGGCGGTGGGCGCTGGGTGAAAGCGTTAGTAAACAAGGTGAATAAAGACAGCGCAAGTGTGCACTTAGGCAAAGGCTATGTGGGCACAGTGGGCATAAAAAGCATGAGCTGGGCGCGCAAGCCCAACCCAAGAGTTATTGCAGCCTATGCACCAGCCATAAAAGACGCTCGCAAAGTGGTAAAAGAAGGTGATGTCATTTGGGTTTCTTCACCACATTCTGTGCCAAAAGAAGTAAAAGAAAAAGACCAAATAGTCATAAAAGAGGCCACATATGACCCGGGGCTTGTGGAAATTGGCAAAGCCATAGATTTAAACCTTGAGCAAATGCCGGTAACTCAAGGCGCCTTAGCTTCCATTGAACCTGCTTCCGGAGATGTGGTGGCTCTTGTGGGTGGTTATAATTTTGGCGACAGCCATTTTAACCGCGCCACACAAGCCGAACGCCAACCGGGTTCTGCCTTTAAGCCTGTGGTGTATTCTGCGGCCATAGACGAAGGCTTCACAGCCTCAAGCATGTTACTTGATGCACCCTTTATATATGTAAACCCTTATACATATGAAGTTTGGGAGCCTGCTAACTACGAAAAAGACTTTAAAGGCCCCATTGAACTATATAAGGCTCTTGCCCTTTCGCGCAATACTTGCACCGTGCGCATAGCCCAACAAATTGGCATAGATAATGTTATCACCCGTGCCAAAGCCTTGGGGCTTGAACCACATTTTCCCTCAGAGCTTTCCATAAGCCTTGGAGCTGTGGCTGTATCCCCTCTAAATCTTACCCAAGCATACACAGCCTTTGCCTATCAAGGCTGGGCCGCAAGACCGCGCATTATTACATCCATTAGAGACGCCACCGGCAAAGAAATATACAACCAAAAACCTGAGCATTGGCAAGCCATTACACCGCAAAATGCCTATATTATGTCTTCATTGCTCAAAAAAGTTGTTACTTCAGGTACAGCCAGACGAGCTTTGGTACTTAATCGCCCTGTGGCCGGAAAAACCGGCACCACCAATAATGAGCATGATGCATGGTTTGTGGGCTATACACCACACTTGGTAACCGGTGTGTATGTGGGCTATGACCAATTACAACCACTTGGTCGCAGAGAAGCCGGTGGATATACAGCTTTACCGGCCTTTGTGGAATATCGCAAACAAGTGGAACATTTTTATCCGCCGGATGATTTCACCATGCCCGATAATATTATTATGGTTGATAATCTGGCTTATAGAGCAGATCAACCCATCACCGGCACAGCCAGCATGGACCTAGAAGGGCAAATGGTGGAAGGAGCAGAAGGTGAAAACCCTTGGGCTGGAGGATGGAATAATGAGGCTGAGGGTGAGGAGTTGTTACGACAGCTCTATTAAACCGCAGCTCAAATGCAAATGGATTTTTTACAGTTTTTCAAAGGATTTAGGATTTTTTATGCCCCCATACGGTTCCCTCGTGATTATAGTTACCCCCAAGGGTAAAAGACACTTAAAACGCGTTGAAGATGGTCAAGATTGGCACAGCGGTGACGGCATTCTTGCCATGCAAGATGTGGCTAGCGCCCATTATGGTTCTGAAGTTTACACAAGCATGGGTGTTCCTTTGCGTTTGTATGAACCCACCTTACATGACCTCTTAAAAAGCGTTAAAAGACAAACTCAAATTATTTACCCCAAAGATATAGCCTATATATGCATGAGGCTTGGAGCTGGTGAAGGACGCACCATCATTGAAGCCGGCTCAGGCTCAGGGGCGCTTACGCTGGGGCTTTCGTGGTTTTCCGGAAAAACAGGGCATGTGCACACCTATGAAGCCAGAGAAGAATTCCATAAGCTTGTAAAAAGAAATTTAGCCCATGCAGGTGTTGGTGAGAATGTTACCTTGCATCATCGTGACATTAGTGAAGGTTTTACCGTTACCGATGCCGACGCGCTTTTTTTGGACGTGCGCACTCCTTGGGATTACTTGGAGCATGTGCAAAAAGCCGTGCGACCGGGTGCCAGTCTTGCTTTTTTGCTCCCCACAGTGGATCAAGTGGGTAAGCTGCTTTTGGGTCTTGAAAAAGGCCCCTATGATGATGTGGAAGTTTGCGAATTACTGCTCAGACGGTGGAAGCCCATTGCAGACAGACTTCGCCCCGAAGATCGCATGATAGCGCACACAGGATTTTTGATTTTTGCCCGTCTGCAAGAACGTAGTGCTGATTTTGATTCACGAAAACCTCTTGGCACGCGCGAACGCAAGCAAGAGGCCGCTCGCCTTGCACGCTTGCAAGAAAATTCACCGGAAAGTACAACTGCTCATCCTACGGAATAACATTCAACTTTTTTTGCACAGGCTCACCATTTATGAAAAAAGACATAATCCTTGAAACGGCAGCCAAACTTTTTGCAGAACGCGGTTATGCGCGAACCTCTACAGCTTTACTGGCCAAAGAAGCCGGTGTGGCCGAAGGTACTATTTTCAGGCATTTTAGCAATAAAGAAGATATTTTTATAGCTCTTATCAAACGTTTGCATGACAAAATGCGTCACGGCATTTACCAATATTATGACATTCAAGGGCCTGAAAACAGCATTGAGCGGATAACGTATTTTATTAAAGCCAGTTATACCTTTGTGCACCAAAATAAAATGGATTTTGCGCTCATTTTGCGCGATGCACCAGGTTGTTATGGCGAACCAGATAGCCAAGCATTTGAAAAAGCAAAACTTATTTATCTTATTTTACAAGATCATTTCCAAAAAGCCATTGAAGAAGGTCAAGAAGAGGGCATGATTCGCGAAGAAGTACACCCTCTAGACACAGCCTGCCTCATTGCCACGTCCTTGGTGGGGCTTATGCGCGTGGTGCACCTTGGCTTTTTACAGCCTTCAGAAAACATGCTTAAGCACCTTATGGCTAATACCAAGGCTATGCTTGAAAAAAGATAAAAGCTCACCTACGCTAATTTTCCACCGTTAAAAGCTTTTCGCGCAAGGCTCGTATCTTATCGCGCAGTGCAGCGGCCTTTTCAAATTCCAATTCTCTGGCCGCAGCGCGCATTTCTTTTTCCCAAATCTGAATATGGCGTGCTATTTCTTCGCTATTTAAAGGCATGGTTTCCATATCGGGCAAGGCTTCTTTGCCGCGCCCTTTGCGCCCTTTGCGTCCTTGACCACTGCCTTCAGCCGC
>CAYJHG010000038.1:0-9073 GCA_964369535.1 uncultured Desulfovibrionaceae bacterium | reverse complement strand
TATAAATTAGGCCTTTCAAAAAGTTCTATGGCGCGTAAATTATCTGCCATCAGAGCTTTTTTTGCTTTTCAAATACGCATGCAACGCATAAGCCATAATCCTGCCAGTGGTGTGCGTAATCCTAAACAAGATCAAAAACATCCCACAGTGCTCAATGTAGAAGAAGCACAAAGCCTTTTTTCTGAACCTACCAATCATAAAAAAACTTTGTACAAGCAAGAGCTTATGCTTAGAGATAGGGCGCTTGTGGAAGTTTTGTACGGATCTGGTTTACGCATTTCAGAAGCGTTAGAACTTGAATTGCAAAGTTTTGATGCACGTTCTGGTTTTTTACGCATACTTGGAAAGGGCAATAAAATGCGCCTTTGCCCTGTAACTGAAATTGCTGTGGAATCTTTACAACAATGGCTTTTGGTGCGTTCGCGCATTGCCAAAAGTGAAGAAAAAGCCCTTTTTGTGGGGGCAAGGGGCTGTGCCCTGAATCGCCGCCAAGCACAGCGCATTGTTGAAACCATGTGTCGTCAGGCCGGCCTTAATAAGGTTATTTCTCCTCATGGGCTTAGGCATTCTTTTGCTACACATCTTTTAGAAGCTGGTGCAGATTTGCGCACTGTGCAAGAACTTTTAGGGCATAGTCGTTTAAGTACTACTCAAAGATATACTTCATTAACCCTTGAACATCTTATGCATATTTATGATGCAGCCCATCCCAACGCTACAAAAAACCAAGAAGAGTCCTAACACGCTGTTGAGGACATTTTATGCATGTAATGTGAAGAAATATTACGCAATCCAATACAAAAGTTTTTTGCGCAATTCATTAGGATCTATAGGCTTTGCAATGTGGTCATTCATACCGGCTTCATAACTTTGATCTCTGTGCATTTGCATGGCATGAGCTGTCATGGCTATGATGGGGAGATTTTCTTTGGTATGACCTTGTTGACGAATATGCCTTGTGGCTTCAAGACCATCCATAATGGGCATTTGTATATCCATAAGAATTACATCAAAGCTTATTTTTTTGGCTAATTCTACAGCACGTTGTCCATTTTCGGCAACATGTGTATGCATACCTAAATCGTCAAGTAAAGCCATAGCTATTTCTTGATTTATGGCATTGTCTTCTGTCAAAAGGACGTGTTTTCCTTTTAATACATTGTAGTTTTGCTCTTCAATTATTTCACTGTTTTCAAGATGCTTTGTATGGGTAATATGTAGAGCATCCATAATAGCAGACCAAAGAGAGGCGGGCAATATGGGCTTTGGCAAAAAGGAAGAAAAAAGCTCTTTGTCTTTTTTATGCATGAGTTTTGAGCCATAAGCAGAATTGAGAATGAGGGCCGGTTTCATGCTGAGTTTGAGATCTAAAATTGTACGTGCGCTTTGAAATCCGTCCATATCCGGCATATTCCAATCTATAATAGCCAGATCATAAGGGGCGTTTTCGGCATCGGCATTTAAAAGCATTTGGCAGGCAGTATGTGTATTATCTGTAGTATGTGCTACAAAACCGCAGAGTTCCAGCATTTCTTTAAGTACTGAGCAGGCCATGGGCGTATCATCTAATACAATAATTTTTTTGTTTACTGTTAGTGACTTATCAATAAAAGATGCTTCTTCTTGGCATAATAAACTAACATAAAAACTAAATGTGGTTCCTTGGCCAAGTTTACTCCTGACACTTATTTTCCCGCCCATAAGTTCCACAATGTTCTTGCTGATGGTCAAGCCAAGCCCGGTACCGCCATAACGGCGCGTTGTTGTTTGGTCTTCTTGTTCAAATGGTCGAAAAATATCATCAAGGCGTTTTTCATCCATACCAATACCGGTATCTGTAACGTCTACCCCTATGGTATAAATATTACCTTGTTTTGATTTAATATAAATATGTAAAAGAATAAAACCACTTTCTGTGAATTTATTGGCATTGCTAACAAGATTAGTCAGCACCTGACCAAAGCGCACATTGTCGCCCACAAATGTATCCGGTAGGTTTGGGTCAATATTAAAAAGCACTTCAACAGGTTTGTTGGTTGTTAACGAACAAAGGGTGCTGCTTAAACTATCCAGCGTGGCATTTAAGCTAAAAGTAGCGTGTTCTAATTCTAGTTTACCGGCTTCAATCTTTGAAATGTCTAATACATCATTAATGATATTTAAAAGATTTTTCCCGGCAGTTTGTATGTTGTTGAGGTAATGCTTTATTTGAGGTGAGCTTTCTTGTTGTAAGCATAAGTAGCTCATGCCCAAAATAGCATTCATGGGCGTGCGTATTTCGTGGCTGATATTGGCAAAAAAAAGATTTTTAGCGCGACTTGCTTCACCGGCAGCTTCAAGAGCTTTTTCAAGACTTTGCCTTTGGTTTTCAAGGGTTGTGATGAGTGCTTTTTGTTCTCGTAAGTCATGTATATAGCTTAATATATAATCTTTTCCACTAAAGTAGATTTTTTTAAATGTAAGCTCTGTAGGCAATTCATTGCCTTCTTTATCAAAATACATCCATTCCAATTGTGAATAGCTATTTTCTTTGATCATCGATCTAAGTTTTTGGGATTTTTCTATAGACAATGTTCCACAGGGTTGCCTTTCTGGATAAAAAATGGTGAGATCTTTTGGCATATCCTCTAGAGTTTTTAACCCAAAAAAATCTAAAAAAGCCTTATTGCATTCTATTATTTTGAAGTCTAAATCGCGTAAGGTAAAAGGAAAAGGAGCTGCGTCAAACATGGCTTTAATTCGCTGTATGGAATTGCGAAAAGAAGTGTGTACATGTTGCACACTTTCTAAGTTATTATGATAGCCTTGCATGTGCACATATGTGTTATCTATAAAGGTTCTGTAACCTCCACAGCGCACAGGTATGCGCCCCATTGTAGGGTGGTGCCACCAGTATTCCACTTCATGCATTTGGCCTGTTGAAATAATAGCTTCAACAGCTTTCAATATATTTGGTACTTCCGTTTCGTCAATGTTTGTAAACCAATGCATATAGCATTGTTCTGGGCTTGTGCTATCTTCAATGCCAAGTAATTGCAGCATTGTATCGTCAACAAACATTTGACCTTCTTGTGTGGTCAAGTTCAGGATGATTTTCCAATGTCCTATACGGCTTTGGCAAATAAAATTTTGTTGTAATTCTTGAGCCATATCTTGAGGCAAGAGGCTTTTGCGAAGATTATTCATTGTGAATCCGAAACCTTATCTATTGAGCATAGTAAAATGGAATATAAAATATTTCTAAAGAAAATTTATACTTTATTAAAAAATCACTTTTGTAAAGATATTTTTTATAAAATTTGCTTTAGAAAAATGTAACATATGGCTGAAAAGCCCTTTTTAAGATCGCTGTACAATTATGCAATTCATTTGCGTCAACGCTCCAAAAGACTACACACAATAAATTGTGCAGGAGTTTTTTTAGATAGCGCAAATGTTTGTAAGGAGGGATAACAAACAAAAAAGGGGGGCTAATGCCCCCCCCCAGTATAAATTTTAGTTAATTATTTTTTCTTGTTTTTTTCTGTTTCTAAGGGAACAGCCACAAAAGTTAATTCGCCTTGTCTATACACTTGCAGCATAATGGCACCACGAGGTGTAGCCTCTTTAATGATATTTGCCAACTCTTTAGGGGTTTTTACAGGGGTGGTATTGGCAGAAATAATAACATCACCATTGCGCAAACCCACGTCTGCAGCAGGTGATTCTCTATCCACTTCTACAATTAAAAGACCAACACCCTTGGCTAATTCAAATTTATTCGATTCATCCACCGTAAGGGGGCGTACAGAAATGCCAAGGCTTGCAGATTCTTGTTTCTTTTCCGGAACAGAAGGGCCACCGCGCTGAGCATTGAGCTGTTCTATGGTTCTTTCACCAAGCTTAATGTTTAGATCTAAAACCTTGCCTTGTCGCCATACGGTAACATTGATGGTTTCGCCTGGAGTTTCACTGGCAATAGCACGCAATAAAGCAGCAGAGTCATCAATGGGCTTTTTGTTCACCGCAGTGATCACATCACCGTCGCGCATGCCAGCTTTATGGGCTGGGCCATCATCCATAACACTGCTAATGAGTGCGCCCTTATCTTTTTCTAATCCAAGAGCTTTTACGGAATTTTCATCTAAATCTTGGATGGTAACACCAATCCAACCACGGCTCACTTTTTTGCCTGCTTTTAATTGTTCGGTAATAGAGGCAGCCATAGAGCTTGGGATAGCAAAGCCAAGCCCCTGACCGCTGGCAATGATGGCTGTATTAATGCCAAGCACTTGCCCTTGCATATTAAGGAGCGGGCCGCCGCTGTTACCGGGGTTAATGGAAGCGTCGGTTTGCAAAAAGTTATCAAAGGGGCCAGAGTGTATATTGCGGTCTTTGGCAGACAAAATGCCGGCTGTTACCGTATGTTGCAAGCCAAAGGGATTACCAATGGCCATAACCCATTCACCCACTTTAGCAGCGTCGGAGTCGGCAAAAGTTAAGAATGGGAGTTTTTCTTTGGTTTCTACTTTTAAGAGGGCTATGTCTGTTTCTTCATCAGATCCCACTAGGGTTGCGGGTATGGATTCAGATTTACCTGTAGCTCCTTGCAAGTTTACATTAATAACATCAGCATCTTCCACCACATGATAGTTGGTGACTATGTATCCGTCTTCTGAAACAATAAAGCCAGAACCAAGCGAACGTTGTGTGCGTTCGCGTGGCATGTTAAAGGGCTGAAATTGCTCAAAAAACTTTTCAAACCCAGGAGGGGCATTGCGCATAAATCCACCAAACATATCTTCCGGACCAGATTTATTTGTTTTTTCGGTGCCAATATTCACAACAGCCGCACCTGCTTTTTCTGCTAATTGGGTAAAATCGGGTAAGTTTGCCGCTGTAGCCATGCTAGCTGTCACAAGCATTACCGTTAAAAGTACACTGGTTCTCATAAATTTCATAAAAAGTTTCTCCTTAAAATAGAGTCTGCCTCACATCTTACAATAAACCCGTCACACTAGGTGTATCGGTATGGTAATCCAATATTTATCTGATACTGCGAAGTATCAAGCACTCCTTATGTGTGTTGTCAAAAAGCAGTATGACACAGCTACACTTGCAACACAACAAGTAGTAAATAAGTGCAAAATAGGTATTGTGAAGATGTGCGAGAAAAATATTTGCAATTATTATTCGTAACTCTTGAAAACATGCTTGACCGTCAAGGCAGACAAGCCTAGATTTACGAAAAGTATCTTAGCAAATCCATAAAAGATATCTTGCTCACACCAACAAAGGGTAAATATATGCATCTATCAAAAGCTCGTAAAGATTTTTTTGTGCTGCTTGCCATAACGGTATTGAACCTAGCAAACATGTATATAGTGCATCCTATTTTACCTTCCATTCAAGAAACATTTAGTCAATATAATAATGCTTCCATAGCCTTACTTATGACGGTGGTGCTTATTCCTTTAGCCATTGCTCCCTTGGTGTATGGAAGTTTTTTAAGCTCTCTTGAAACAAAAAGAGTGCTACAAATATGTGTGTTATTAATGGGTTTAGCTTCTGTTGGCAGTTATTTTGCTTCTACTTTCCCTTTGCTTTTATTTTTTAGACTTGTACACGGCCTTGTGATACCAGCCATTATGACGTGCATTATGGCGCATATTTCCCTCAAATTTCGAGGTGCAGTACTACAACAAGCTTTTGCTGTTTACGTTGCAACAACCATAGTTGGCGGTCTTCTGGGGCGCATATTTGGTGGCTTCATTGCTTCTTTATTTGGTAATTGGAATAGCAGTTTTTTAGTCATTGGTATAATGACTTTATGCATTCTTTGGCCTTTACGAAATTTGAAAAAAAGGGGCAAGGCCCATTTTGCCCGTATTAAATTGTCCGAATTTGCATGTATATTAAAAACACCGGGAATTAAAAGTCTTTTATTTATAGATTCTGCTAGCTTGTTTGGTTTTTTAGGTGTTGCCACATATTTACCTTTCTATTTAACAAGCTTTGGAGAAGTGGCTGAGTGGCGCATTTCCTTATTATATTTGGGCTATGGGTGCGGTGTTTTCATCGCTTTATACTCACGCGATTTAGCCTTATTTTTTGGTTCAAGAGTGCGTACTCTACGTATTGGAACATGCATGTTTATGATTTCTTTAATTTTTTTCACTATTCCTTCGCATTTGGTAATATTCGTAGCCATGTGTTTTGTTTGCATGGGGCAGTTTTTAGAACACAGCATTAGTCCCGGACTTATTAATCGCATGAGTACACACGATAGAGGGGCTGTGAATGGTTTATACTTATCCGCCTATTATGCCGGTGGAGTTTTGGGTTCATATCTACCCGGTCTTATATATGAAATGTGGGGTTGGGATGCTTTGGTCTTCTCCTTAATGGGTATATTGGCACTGGCCATATTGGGTACATTGGGGCTTGAACGTGTGGCCCCACAGCAATAAGCGCATACTTTGTATGCAATGAATAAGGAAATCATATGTACGAACTTATGCAACTTAGCCATAGATGCTATTATGTTGAATGTCCTTCAAAAATTGGCCTCATTCGTATAAGCGACCAAGATGTTTGCCTTATTGATAGTGGGAATGATAAAGAAACCGGGCGCAAAGTGCGGAAAATACTCGATGAAAAAGGTTGGCGCTTAAAAGCTATTTATAATACCCATTCCCATGCTGATCACATTGGTGGCAATAAGTATTTACAGGGGCAAAGTGGCTGTAATATTTATGCCCCGCCCATAAATGCGGCATTTACAAAATATCCCATACTGGAGCCTTCGTTTTTGTATGGGGCTTGTCCGCCTAAGGAATTACGCAATAAATTTTTGTTGGCAGCAGAAAGCGAGGTCACAGATTTAAGTGAGGATGTTTTGCCAGACGGGGTGAAAGCCATACCACTTCCCGGTCATTTTTTTGATATGGTTGGCTATGAAAGTGATGACGGGATTATTTTTTTAGCGGACGCCTTGTTAAGCCGTGAAATTTTAGACAAATATCAACTCAATGTCATATATGATGTGGAACAATACTTAGCCACACTGGAACACATAAAAACTTTGCAAGCAAAATTTTTTGTTCCTTCACACGGAATGGTAACAGAAGACATTACCTCCTTAGCCCAATATAATATTGAAAAAGTGCATGAAGTGGCTCAGAAAATTTGCCACATGTGCAAAGAGCCTTTGAACTTTGAAGCTGTTTTACAAAAAATATTTACAGAATATGGTCTTACCATGAACTTTAACCAATATGTTTTAGTGGGCATGAGTGTGCATGCCCTTTTATCATGGTTGAAAAATATGCAGCAATTGGAAACAATTTTTCAAGACAATATGCTTCTTTGGAAAGCTTCATCCTAAATTATGGATATAAATCTATGCAATTATCAGCATTAAAACCTGAAGTCACCATGGTTATTACTTCTTGTAATAGACATGATCTTTTAGAAAAAACTTTGGACAGCTTTTGCACATTTAACACATCTAAAAGTATTAAAGAGATTTTGGTTATTGAAGACAGCCCCCATAGCCCTGAGAAACTTTTAGATAAATATCGAAAATGGTATCCTGTGCGTTGTATTAAAAATGTGACACGCTTGGGGCAACCTCTTTCCATAGACATAGCCTATAGCCATGTGCAGACAGATTATATATTCCACTGTGAGGACGACTGGGAATTTTATGCACCACAATTTATTGAAACATCCTTTAAAATATTAGAGTTTTCGCCCACATTATTGCAAGTGCATTTGCGCTCAACAGAAGATATTGGCTATACATACACCGTGCATGAAAGCGGTGACTTTGCTTTTTTGCACTATGGATATTTAAAAATTTGGCATGGATTTTCTTGCAATCCGGGTTTACGGCGCCTGAGAGATTATAAAAGGCTTGTTAATTATTGTATGCATTTGGCCACGCCATATTTTTCAGGAAGTTTTGAGGCGTATATTAGTGAGATTTACAGAGGTTTTGGATATGTGGCTGCCCTAAACCTTGGCAACAACGGCAAAGGCTTTGTGCGCCATCTTGGTGATGATGCGCATATTTCATAAAAAAAGGAGCATATATGAAAATTTTTATTGCAGCAGCAATGGCACTTTTTGTCTTTTTAAGTCAAAATATGGCCCATGCTCAAGATATCATGACCCACACCGTTGGTGAGTATACCATTTATTTTTTACCGGAAAATCAAATGACTGGGAATACTGGTGTTTTACTAAATGTTAGTCCTGATGCAATGAAAAAATATTTTTCGGAAAAAACCTTTCCCATGTTTTTAAAAACATACCTAGTAAAAGGGCCTAAAAATACTATTTTAGTAGATGCAGGCTTTGGTAATAGACTTTTTGAACACTTGAAAACTTTAAACATTACACAAGATCAAGTAGATACCATTCTTTTAACTCATATGCACGGCGATCACATTGGTGGCCTTTTGCAAGAAGACAAAGCAGCCTTTACAAATGCAACTCTGTGGTTGGCACAAGAAGAGCTTGATTATTGGACCAATACAGAAATACAAAAGTCTTTACCGGAAGCAAAACAACAAGGCTTTATAAAAGGGCAAAAAGTTTTAGAAATGTATGGAAATAGGGTGCGCACATTTAAACCTAAGCCCATAGCTGAACAAAAGGAGTTTTTATTGGACGGTGTTCGAGCCATTTCTATTTTTGGACATACACCTGGACAAACGGCTTTTTTCGTGGGTGAAGGCCCTGAAGCTTTGCTCATATGGGCTGATATTGTGCATGTGGAAAAAATACAATTCACCATGCCTGAAGTAGCCATGATTTTTGATGTTGATCCAAAGCAGGCTATTGCGACTCGCCTTGAATTGCTAGAGTATATTGCCAAAAATAATATTTTAGCAACAGGTATGCATATGAGCCAAAATAGCGCTTTTCGTGTTGAAAAAAGTGGCAATGGTTATAAAATTATTGAAAAATAGCTTATTTAGAGCCCTCTACGCAATTCATTGCGCAGAGGTCTCAATATGCTGTAATGTTCTTACACGACTTTCTGAGTTAAAAAGGCATGGATTGCCACGCTACCTATCCGTAAAAG
>CAYJHG010000037.1:0-9172 GCA_964369535.1 uncultured Desulfovibrionaceae bacterium | reverse complement strand
GAGGACGCGTATCAAAACATACGTTACGGAGCAAAAAACGAGTCTGACAATGTAGGTTGCACTTTTTCAACAGCCTGTTAAGCATCTTCAAGGTCGCTCAATTCATCCTCAAGAGTCTTTAGTTGTGCTTCAAGGGCTTCAACTTGAGCATTGTTGCCGCTTTCTTCCGCCTCAGCTTCGGCTTGTGCTATTTGTGCCTCTAGAAGTGTAATTTGAGATTCTAGCTCCGTTTCAGTGGTGGTGCTCTCTGTAGTGCTTGCAGAACTAGAGCCGCCTTGTTGATTGCCACCGCCACCGGATTGCCCGCCTTTAGATGACTCTCCACCATCTTGTTTTGCTTGTCCGCCTTGGGGTGGCGTGCCTTGAGCTTTGCCTTCTTCATTCATATGTGCTTCATGCAAGGCGGCGGCCTCAGGATTTTCGGCAAGGAAGGCTTCAAATTCTTCCTTGTTCATGCTTTCCGGTCCACCATTTATTTGCATTTGCGTATAAAGTTCTTTGGCTTCATCAGAAATATTTACCGCATCCCCGGAAAGTGAAATACCGTTTTGGGTTTTCTGCTCCACTTGCAAGGTGCCAAAAGACGCACCATTGACTGTGGAACTATTTGTAAAACCATTAATTTCCATAATTCTCTCCTTTAGGAAAATTTTTCCCTCAAAGGGTAGAGAAGCAAAAACTATACCACTTTATTAAAATAGTTTGTTAATCTTTAAAAAAGTATATGTATATTTTTCTAAGAACCAAACCATTGTATAGCCATAAGCGTCATGTCGTCGGATTGTTCTGCACCTGTGGCGTGTTCATCTATGGCAGTACCAATGTTTTTTAATATGCTTTCCAGTGGCTTATCAGTGTTTTTATGAATAAGCACCTTTAATGCTTCAAGGCCAAATATATTATTATGGATGTTCATGGCCTCTGTGATGCCATCGGTATACAACAAAAGCTTGTCATGTGGGCATAGTTTCATGGTTGTATTGGTATAAGATACTTCAGGCATGGCGCCCAAAACAAGGCTTTGTGGCAAAGGTAACTCTTGTACTTCTTGCCCTGCTCGTAATAAAAGAGGTGCATTGTGCCCGGCATTGGTATAGATAAGTTCACCTGAATAAATATCTAAGACACCACAAAAAACAGTTACAAACATATTGCTTTCATTGTCTAACGATAGCTCATTATTGACCTTTTCAAGCACTTTGGCAGGGTTGTGTTCATATTCGGCTGTGCTCTTAATGAGGGTTTTGGTTATGGCCATAAAAAGAGCTGCCGGAATACCTTTATCGGAAACATCACCTATGGAAAAAAAGAGTTGTTTCTCATTAATAAAGAAAAAGTCATACAAGTCACCACCCACTTCTCGTGCCGGTATAAGTGATGCGTAGATGTCAAATTCTTTATATTGTGGAAAAGGGGGAAAATTTTTAGGTAAAAAATCAGCTTGAATAATGCGTGCAATTTTTAATTCACTTTCTATGCGTTCTCTGGTGGCCACAGTATGCGTTAAATTAATAATATATTCTTTTAATGCATTGCGCATATTATCAAAGCTTGAAGTAAGTTTACCTATTTCGTCCATGTGCTGTATATGGGGCAAGTGTATGTCTAAATTGCCTTTGGCTATTTCTTCTGTGCTTTTACTCAATTGACGCAAAGGCACAGTGGATTTATATGCCACCACACTTATTAATACGGATATGCCACAAATGCCAATTAAGGCTAACATAACAATAATATAGCTTTGTTCATATAACTCTTCAAAAAGTTCTTTGATGGGAATGAACAGCGCTAAACTCCAGTTGGTGGAGGGCAGTGGTGCATAAATAACTTCTACTTCTTTTCCGGTTTCAATGCTGATAAGTGAGGTTGCGCCACGCTTACCTTGGGTCATGTTCTTTGCAAGCTCTTGAAGCTTTGCATTATTATTTTCTTTAGCCAATGTGTATATGGAGCTATTCATAATAAAATTATCATTGCGGTGTACCACAAAGAGGCCGTTTTTGCTTATTATAAAAGCGTGTCCTGTTTCATAAATTTCAATTTTTCCAACCATATTTTGCAGCCAATCTATGGTTACGTCTGCAGTGACCACGGCATAAAAGTATTCTTTTCCTTGGTTATCCTTTCTGTATATCGGTACAGAAAATGTGGTCATAAGAATATTGCCGCCGCCTGCATCAAAATATGGTTCGCTCCACATGGAGCTTTTTGTTTTTTGCGGTTCAGTAAACCATGCCCTTTCCCAGTATTTATATTTATTAGTATTTAGATAACGCATGTCAATGCTATTATTTTTTTTATAATAATAAGGGGAGAAAAGTTTAGGGCCGTCTTCTAATACTCCGGGTGCAAAGGCAATGGCACATCCATAAACATTGGGAGTGGATGCGATAAAGTTTCTTAAAATATTATCCAATTCTTCTATAGATAAATCGTTCATTTCTAATTGTTGTGCAAGATATATGGGTACTTGTTCAACACTGTTTAAAACATTTTCTATTTTTTCCACCGTGGCCATGGAAAGGGTGTTGGCTTTATCAAAGCTCAGTTTATAGATAGTACGCTGTGCAGTTACGAAATTATAATAAAATATAGCTAAAAAAAATACTGTTACAGCAGTAACTATATATATGGTGAGTCTTGTGTGAAAACTCATGGACATGGCATTCCTCGATGTTAAAGTTAATGTTTTAAAAATAAATTTTCAGTAAAAAGTTTTTAAAATTCATGAGCAATTTTTTTATTATTCAAAAAAAGAAAAATCATCAAGCAATGCAAATGTTCTTTCTAAATATTGCATATCGGTGATGGGCCATAAAAAGCCCAATCGATACAAAGCCTCGGTGGTAAACTGATTATTGCCATCTATGAGATGCTTTTGGGTAGCAGAATGGTCCAAGTATGTGAGCAAGCCGGCAATGCCTTCGCTGCGCTTAGGGTCGTTGAGGGCGCGCTTAAGCTCTTGTTGGAATTCTGTATCCGACACAATGTCAATTTGAAAGCCGTGTCGCTTCATAGCTGCTATAACATCAGACATATATATGCAATGGCTGTTATACGGATGGAATACTGTATAGCGTTTATGCGTTTTGGATAGGGTGAGTATGGCATGGGCGCTGGTATCGATGGGAGAAAATTCCGCCGGCAATGCCATAAGGTTTACGGGATATTTTCCTAATATTTTATAGGCTTTTAGTTGGCTCATAAAGCCATTGGTGCGGCTATTGATTTGAAATTCACCATCGTTTGTGCGAGACATTAAGTTGCCAACGCGCATGATTTTGCCGTCTAGGCCTTCTTCTATGGCCTGGAGCATGGCTTTTTCGGCATCAAATTTTGATTTAATATAAGCATTATCCAGCACTTGCCCTAAAACAAGTTCATGCTCATGCAATTGTTTATATAGGGGGGGGTAATTATCAATGCCTTCGCCGGCAATGCTTATGGTAGAGATGTGGATTAAGCGTTTTTGTTCTTGCTTACAAAATGCAATGAGGTTTTTTACCCCTTGCACATTGGTTTTTTCTAAAGAATCGTCGTGGGCAAAGTGCTTAACAATGGCGGCACAATTTATGAGTGTGTCAAAATGGGTATTGCTCAGCTTTAGCATGGCTTGGGGGTCAGTGATGTCGCCTTCTATACAAACAATGCGCTTGCTTGCAAGTTCTGTCATAGGTTCATCAAAATAATACATCAAAAGCGAAGCCAGTCTTTTTTCCAATGTGGGCGAGTTGCCTTTGCGCATCAAGCAATAGACTTTTCCTTCTTCATGGTCCAAAAAGCTTTTGAGAATATGTATGCCCAAAAAGCCCGTTGCGCCCGTGAGCAAAAGGTTGCCCATAGGATATTCTTTTATATCATCCACATATGCCATGGTGTTGTGCTGCAGAGCATGTGTATGGCTAGGGCTTGCGTTCTTTGTATCTGTGCTTGCTGCAAGGTTTTTTCCTGTGCAGATTTTAGCCAAGTCTTGTGGTGTTGGGCTTTTGAAAATGTCTGCATAAACAATAGGATAGTTTTTTGCCATGGCCATGACGGCTAATTTTGAAGCGTTTAACGATGTGCCGCCAAGCTCAAAAAAATTGTCTGAAGCGCCAACCTTGGTTAAATTTAAAATACGCGCAAAAAAGTCGCAAAAATCCTTTTCTAAGGCATTGCTGGGGGCCATGTATTCTTGTGTTTGGGCTTGGTAATCGCTGTCTGGCAATTTACTTTTGTCAATTTTATTGTTGGCCGTGAGTGGGAATGCGTCTATTTGTATGCACTGGCTTGGTACCATATATTCAGTTAAAGTTGATGCAAGGTATGCTGTTAAATTTTCAGAAGAAATGTGCTTGTGTGCTGTGTAATAGGCCACAAGATATTGCCCTGATGGAGAAGACTTTACCAAGACCAATGAACTTTTCACGCCTTCAAAGCTATTGATGGTTGCTTCGATTTCGTTTAGTTCCACTCGTAAGCCGCGCAATTTTACTTGATTGTCGCGTCTACCTCTGTATTCTATTTCACCATTGGGTAAAATCCTTGCAAAGTCGCCGCTTTTATAGGCCGGTGTGCCCCAAAAATGTATAAAAGCTTGTTCTGTGAGGTCTTGACGGTTAATATAGCCCTTGCCCACGCCATGGCCAAGAATGACCATTTCACCAAGGGCGCCCATGGGCAGAATATTATTGTTGCTGTCTACCACAAGCACCTTTGTATTAGCATTGGGAGTGCCGATGGTGATATTTTCTGCTGTATTTACCACGCTCATGGTGCAGCTTATGGTGGTCTCTGTGGGGCCATAACCATTCATAATATGTAGATTTGGATTAAGTTCTCTAAGCTTTGTGTATAAGGCCGGTGGAAAAATTTCCGCACCTAGGTCTATGGATTTTAAAGCAGTAATAACATCTTGCACTTCTTGAATATCCATAAAATTGAGCAAAAACGACGGTGTACAGCTCATGATATCCACATGGTTTTCAAGGCAAAGTTTGCGTAATGCCAATGGATTATGTATTTCATCTGTGTTTGCCATGCAAATGCTTAGGCCATGCGCCAAAGGAATAAATTCTTCCATAATGGAAACGTCAAATGTGATGGAAGCTAAAGCCAAAGAAACTTTGCCTTTTTCAATATAACCTAAGGTTTCGTGATTTTTGGGATTGTTGTCTACAAAATTCACTAAGTTCTTTTGAGTGAGCATAACGCCCTTGGGCTTGCCGGTGGAACCTGAGGTATAAATACAATAGGCCAAGGCTTCGGCAGGAACTGCCACTTGTAAATCAGCTTCGCTCACATGGTTCCAGTGCTCCACATGGTCTATAAAACATAGCTTAATGCCTAATGCGTCAATAAATTTTTGGCGTTTGGTATAAATATCTTTAGTGAGAATTAGAACCTTAGCCCCTGAATCTTGTATGATAAAGTCAACGCGATCATCGGGATAGTTTGGGTCAATGGATAAAAATGCACCGCCGGACTTTAATATACCTTGTCTTGCCACATAAACATAGGCATTGCGTTCAAGCATAAGCGCCACAATGCTATTGATTTTAATGCCTAAATCGCAAAGTGCGTGCCCAAGTTTATTGGCATAAGAATTAAGCTGTCTATAGCTCAGTCTTTCACCATGAGCTATTAAAGCTGTATTTTCAGGATATTGTAGGGCACTGTCTTGTAATAACCTATAAGCGGGGCGGTATGGTACAGGCCAGTCGGTATCGTGCAGGCTTTTGAGTGCATTTTCATTTTTATTTTGATTTATGGCATCGAGTAGAGAAACTTCACCCAAGGTGGCAGCACTTAAAAAGTTTATGATACATGCCTCATATGCTTCCAAAAAGCTTTGTATAAAGGCTTCTGTATACAGAGCGCCGTCATATTCCATGTGAATTTTAATGTCATGCTGTTGGGCAAAAACATCGACATTTATGGGAGCCTTTATGGATTTTGCTTCGATTTCTATAATTTCTAGGGCATGGCCGCTAAGGTTTAAGTTTTGGAGCATTCCGCCTTGGTAGGCAAATAAAATGTCGTTTTTTATACCATAAGCGTGACTTGCTTCTGCATATGAATATATGTCGTATTCTCGTAATTTCTGTAAACTCTGCTCAATGGTGCTGACAAAAGTATGTGGGCTCATGTCCAGTGCAATGTTGCAATAAAGGGGTAGGGTTTTAACTAACATGGCAAATGTTGTAAAAGCCTTGGGATTATTGCGACCATTGTATATGACATTGAATAATGCTGCATCTTGGGCAGAAAATTGCGCAAGTAAAAAGGCAAATGAAGCTGTGAAAAAAGCATTTTCAGTCAGTGCGTGCTTTTGGCAATAGGTAATAATGTCTGGCAAAACATGGCTTAGTGTGCGTGTGCTTTTTTTAAGTATGCTTTTTTTGCCAAATACATCGCCATCGGGCAAGACATTTACGGAAACGCCTTGTAATATGCTGGTATAATAGTTCTTTGCTTCAATATAATTGGCTGTTTGACGCTCTTTTTGTTCATCAAAAGTTATGTCAAAAATAGTATATGCTTCTTGCGTAAGGTTTTCACCGGCATAGGCTTTATTAAGATCTGAAAGAAAAATAGATACAGACTCGCCGTCGGCAATGATATGGTGTGCTTCAAACAAAAGATATGTATGCGCAGGGCTTTCAAAAAGGCGAATACAAAATAAAGCGCTGTCATCAAAACTAAAATTGGTTAGCTCTGGCATGTGGTCTTCTTGCCATGGTATTATGGGGATGTCATAGGCAAGTTCCGGCCTTGGATACATGAAAGGGTGACCGTGTTCGTCGGGTTTTACGGTGCAAAGCATGCTTGGGTGGGCTTGGATGCTTGCTTGTAAGGCTGTTTTTAATTTTGATATGGAAATACTTTTGGGCAATTTTAATAATAGGGGAATGGTATACGCCGACAAATCATTCAATGATGCCAAATAAATACCCAACTGCGTTTGGCTTAGTGGGGCTTTTTCAAATGTAGGTTTTAAGCTATTTTGAGGAGTGAAGCTTTGTTGCAATAAATGCTCTATGAGCGCGTCTTCCAGCTTGAGCACAGTGCAATCTTTAAGCAGTGTTTGTACATGAGGGCTGAAGCCATAGCGTTTGTTCAATTCGGTGGCAAGTTTAATAGCGTCGATGGACGAAAGGCCAGCCATGCGCAATGAAGTGGAAATATCAATGGTGACGTTTAATATTTCGTGTACTATTTCAATAAGTTCGCACTCTAATTTTGTGAGGGTGTTGCGCACATTCTTTGTTTGCGTTTGAGCTAAAGGAATATCTGGCAGTTTTTTCTTATCCACTTTTTGGTTGGGTGTTAAGGGTATGCTTTTTATTTGCAGGGTGGCACTAGGCACCATGTAGGGCGGTTTTTTTTCTAAAATAAAGTGGTTAAGGCTTTCAATGTCAATGTGTTCCTTGGCAACTATATAAGCAAATAAGCCTTTGTTGCCGCCGGGTAAATCTTTGGCAATGACGGTGGCGGCGCTGATGCCTGGGTATTCAGTTATAATGCCTTCAATTTCTGTCAGTTCAATTCTAAAGCCACGTATTTTTACTTGCAAGTCGCGGCGGCCAATAAATTCAATATTGCCATCTTCCCACATGCGGACTAAGTCGCCAGTATGATAAAGTCTTTCATAGCCTTTTTCATGGCAAAAGGGATTTTTTGTAAACACTTTTGCCGAAGCTTCTGCTCTGCCCAAATATCCCAGCGAAACTTGCGGCCCTGCTATGCAAAGTTCGCCAATAGCGCCTCTTGGCAAAAGCCTTTTATGGCTATCTATAATATAAAGCTTAATGTTTTTAATGGGTTTTCCAATGGGAATGGGGTCGTATAATTTGTCGACTTTAAAATGTGTTGCATATACGGTACATTCTGTAGGGCCATAAATATTGACAAAGCTGACCCCTTTCTGCGGTTCTATGGGCAATAAAGCCTCACCCCCTGTGCCAAACCATTGTAAACTTGGAATAGTAGACAAATGTGGAATAAATTGTCTGCCCACTTGTGTGGTCATAAAGCTGTGGCTGATAGAATGCTCAATATAATATTGCTTTAATATATCAAGGTTTAAGCGTATGTCTTCTGCTATGATATGCAGCTCGCCCCCTGCGCATAAAATGGGATACATATCCATAAAATTGGCATCAAAACCAAAGCTGGCAAAGGCTGCAGAGGCGCTTTTGGCATTCATATGGGTCATGTGTAATTGTGCAATCACAAAAGCATAAATATTTTCGTGGAGTAGCATGCACCCTTTGGGCTTTCCGGTGGAGCCTGAAGTATAGAGCAGGGCAAATATATTGTGAGGTTCAGGTTTTGCAAGGTTTAAGGTGTCGTTTTTTAATGCAAAAATGTCGCATGTTTTAAGAACTGCGCCTTGATACTCAGGGACTAAATGTAAAAAATCTTCATCGGCTATGAGCAGTTTTATTTGGGCATCTTGCATCATAAATTCAAGCCTATCAACAGGATAGCTTGGATCAAGGGGTTGGTAAGCCATGCCTGCTTTAAGCACGCCAAGAGCCGATATGGGCATAAATTCATTGCGCCCAATTAATATGGAAACAAAGTCACCAGCTTGAAGACCTTGAGTTGTAATATATTGAGCAATTTTGTCTGTTATAGCATCAAGCTCTGCATAGCTTACACGAACTTTTTTATATACAACAGCAGTGTTATGAGGGCGTTCTTTTACTTGCTCTGCAAATAGATGAAGAATTGTTTTATCTTTATCATAATCATCTGACGTGTTGTTAAATTTATTTAATATTTCAATTTCATGTGTATTTATGAGGGGTATATCTTTTAAAAATTCTTTATCTATAAAGCCATGTAGAATATTAATGAATGTGTTGATAAAACTTTCTATGTTATATTTTGCATAAAGGTCACTGCGGTATCTAAGTTGTACTTGGTAATGGTGCCCTTTTTTAAATACCATAAAATTTATATTGCATATGGCTTCTTGTAAATTTATAACTTCAACCGGAGCAATATTTTCACCATAATGCACACCGTCAAGTAAATTCCCTTGATAAGCAAATAAAATATCAGTTGTAAGATTATATTGTTGTATTAAATCTTCAAAAGAGTAATGGGAATGTGTCAGGGTAGCATAAAAATCATTTTGTGTTTGTTGCAAAAGCTGTTGTATGCTCAAAGTGTCATGAAATTG
>CAYJHG010000036.1:0-9201 GCA_964369535.1 uncultured Desulfovibrionaceae bacterium | reverse complement strand
ATTATTTTGTGAAAAGCAAGGCCATCCTTTCCATGTTTTGTAAAACATGAGTCCAAGCTTTTGCGCTGTATTCTTCATTTTGCAAATATAAATGCATGTGTCCACTGAATGGACGGATGGGGGGGGGCTGGTTTTGCCAAAAATCTTCGGGTAGTTGATGCGCATGGCCTTTGCGCATGGCTAAAATATGTTTGCGTAAAGTAGTGCTCATGTGACTTACAGCTTTATGTAAATGCACATACAATGGCTCATGGTATTCCCTTATATTTTGCAAGCAAAGTTCTGTATTTTTTTGGTTTTGGTCATCGTATGCTTCTTGCAAGTTTTGCCAAAACCAAGCCTGCCAAAAAGCCGCCAAGCGTTCACGCGCCGACACAGCGGAGATTTCACCACCCATAGGTATTTTATGTAGCGCATATAACCCATGGGCTTGTCTTTGGGTTGTATAAAGCTGCATGGATTGAAGGTGGATTTTTTCTATATTTTCAGGACAATGTATAATGGTATGCGCTAACAATGCTATGGCATTGGCGTGTAGAGTATTTTTGCAACGCTCAGGTTTTGTGCAGGCCTTCCAGCAACCTGCGCAAGATAATTTAGGGCTTATGATATGGTGCCCAGCAAACATGGGGCCTGTTTCATAAGGATTTACCGGCCCTAAGGAAATGTTGAGCACTGGTGTATTTGTCCATGCGGCCAAGTGCATGGGGCCTGTGTCTGGCGTTATGCAAAGATCTAAGGTGGCCATGACTCCTGCTAATTTTCCTAAAGTAAAGGCACCACAAAGCGAAGCACCTTTTAGCCCCGAAAGCTTAGCAGCCTCAAGTCCAAGTTCTTTGTCATGCGGGCCACCAAGAAAAAGAGGCTGGCAATTTTTTCGTAATAAAGCTTGAGCAATTTTTGCAAAAAATGCGGGGTCGGGGCGTTTTTCAGCTTCGCTTGCGCCCACAAATATGCCCACTTTGTTTTGCTTTGCTTCAGCGCGTGTTGCTTCAAAACTTTTGCGCAGGGCATTATTGCTGTGCAGGGGGGGAAGTTTGGCTTTATCTACATGATCTAAGAGCTGTAAGTCTGCCCAATGAAAAAGATTATAGCGATTATTTTCTACAATGCTTGCACGGTACAGTGACCAAGAGCCTTCAATATATGTGGCATTTTTGCGCAAATATGGCCCCATAATGTGTTCTGTGCGCAAAGAGCCGGCAAAGGCTGCTGCTTGGATTTCTGTGCTTACATTGATAACGACTTGAAATTCTGTTTTTTTTAAGCGTGAAATGGCCGTGGGCGGAAAGAAAGTTGTGCGCGGCGCAAAGGGCATAAGTTCTGAAAAGAATTCTTCTCTTGCCACTGTCCATATGGGGTGCTGCGGATATTTTTTTTGCAACAAGGCTAGCAAGGGAAAGGTCATAATAAGATCGCCCATGCGTTGCATTTGCAAAATAAGAATGGGTTTATGCATCATTTTCCCGCAGTATGCCTTTGTATATTGCCGTATACGGAGTACATATCTTTAAGTAATTTCTGAAGCCTGTGTTCCCATGTGTGGTCTGCCAGTACCCTTTTTCTGGCAGCATTTGCAATGCGTTTTCTTTCTTGTGGATTGTCTAAATAATAGCGTATAAGCTCCGGCGCTTCTTCTGGTTCGGTGTAAAAGGCAATTTCTTTATGTGGTTCAAATAAATCATCCATTTGAGCTCGCCAATCGGTGAGCACAAAGGCATTGCAAGCTGGCACATCAAAAATACGCTGGTTTACAGCTCCTTTCATTTGCTTGCTTGTGCAGTTGAAATTGATGGCTGAAAGAGGATAGAATTGTGGTAGTTCAGTATAATAATTTAACTCTTTGTGCAGGGTGAATGGCATTTTTTCATTAGCAAAAATGCTTTTCCAGCCTGTATCGCCCACTATGAGGGGATTAAAAGCAAGAGTTGTGGCAACGCATTTAGCCCTATATATGCGCGTAGCTTCCCAAGTGATGGCCGTTTCAAAGCCAAGCCTTTCTTCATTGCTAGGCAATTTTGTATAAATTTTAAAGAGTTCAGGGTAAGCATTTTGCACAAAAGTAGCCACAGAACGTTCTTCACTGGCGTCAAAGTCTTTGGCTATTTGTGAAAAATCTTGGAGCAAAGAGTCTGGTAAATTAGTTTTCTCAAGGCGCGTTGTTACCTTATGCACCATGGAATTACCCACAAAGGAAACATTGCTTTTCCATGACTTATGCCCGGATGTATTGGGGCTAAAGCGTTGAATGTCTGTGCCAAGGGGCAGGTGAAAAACATGTTCAAAACCCATATGTCGTAAAGAGTCTATATTGTCGGCATCCCAAGTAAAAATAGTTACCCAAGGGCTTTTGAGCTTTTCGTAGAGATGCACTATAAGGTGTGGGTTATCCACAAACCAAGAAGCCAAAGGCATTTGTAATTGCTCAAGCAAGTCCATGAGCAAACCTTCGCGATCTACACCTAAGTGATTTAGGGTGAGCAAGCAATCGGGCTGAAAATCCACCACAGCCTTGAGCAAACTTTCTATAAATTCTTGGCTGGAGATGCTGTCGTCTGGCAGTGTAAGCACTTGGTAGTGAATGCGTAAATTTCTGCAGGCGCGTATGATTTCGCCCATGAGAAAGTATTTACTTGTGATGAGCAATATGCGCGGCATACTTTGCACAAAGCGCGGTTTGCGCACCTTTGCCCAAAAATCTACAGCCGTACTAGCCTCTATTTTTTTGCGTAAAGAAGCATACCACCCAAGGTGTGGGCTGTCTTTACATGTGCTTGTGTCATCTTGATTTTGTGTAATTTGCCATTTATCTAAGCGCATATAAAAGGGGTGAGGCACGGCCTTAAAAGGCAAGCCGCCGTATTGTTTTTGCCAAAGAGTTAAATGGCGCAAGACTTCTTCGGCGTGGGGAGACTCTATGAATGTTATGCGGGCTTGATCTTCAGGGCTTATGTCTTGCAAAGCATTTGTAAGAGAAAGTATTTCTTTTTCTTTATCTACAATGGCAATAGGTCCAGTAAAGTTTTTTAAAATATGGCGCAAGGCAAAACCAAAACCAAGCCCCAACAATACGGGTAAGTGATTGTTAAATTGCATGTTTTCTACCAGCGAGATTTCGCGCTGTGCACCGCCCTTACCAAGCATATATAAAGGGGGTTTAGATGTATCACTTTGATTTTCTGCCACAATATCCATAAGCATGTGTGCTTCATGGGGGGAAATGTCTTTGCTTGCGGCGTGGTTTATGCGCTTAAAGGAAATCATGAGGTACTTTTTTCCTTGTAAGGGGTACAAACTATGGCATGGTCAACAACAGAAAAAACAACTTTTTCTAAAGGTTCGTCTACATATAAAAATGCTGTTCCAATGGCAATTTCTACACCGGGAGAAACTTGACCTAAAATAACAACTTTACAATGGTGCAAGTAGTTTGCATGTGGTGCCACTCTTTCCCAAAGGCTGTGTTTTGCCCGCATGAGCCCTTCTTGTTTTTGCAGCATTTTTTCTAGTTTTTTGCTCAGTTCTGAAGTTCCTTTGGGTATGTGTCCGGCCACAGAAATTAAGTGACGTAACTTTTCTTTAACTATATCTAATTGTTTGTCAATGCCTTCAATACGCCTCATTTTATCTGGATCATAACCAAGATAAATGCGGGTGGGAACACCGGCTTTATTACCTGCATTACCTGTAATCATGGTGCCTTGTAAGCAATGTATATGACCACCCCAAAGGTGACCGCGTATGAGAGTATTGTGCCCTGCATAAAGTTTAGAATGCAAGGAATTGTTTTCTATAATAATATTTCCACCAGCATGAACTTCGATTTTTTCGGCAAAACCTATGCGAATATTCTTTTTTGCCACAAGCACACAAGGCTTGCCCCTGCCCCCACGCGCACCGCCTCTGACGGCTAAATCGTTTTTGGTGCGCACGCGGCCACCTTCCACCATGCCTTCCACAAGAACATTTTTACCTTGCACAACAAAGCCTGAGCGCACATTGCCGTGAATGGCCGTGTCGCCTTCAAAAAGAATGTTGCCCGTGTGGAAGCTTACGTCTGAGCGCACATGTACTGTGCTGTGCACACAAATATTACTGCCATCATAAAATACATGGCCTTGAATGCTGGATAGGAGTTTTAAGGGATTTTTGGGATCAACGTGAGTATTTGGTCCCATGGGAAAAATGGGGTTTTGAATAACAAAGCGAGGGTTAATGTGCCCAATGGGAAGGGGAGTAATTTCTGCTATCACTTGGTCTTTTTTTACATTTTGCACATAGCCAAGATTATAGAGGTCGGCTTTATTTTTGCCTTCAGGCTTTGCTGGCCGCTGTCTTAGGCCTGTGTGGAAAAAAAGACGCAAATAATGTGGCATGTTTTCTCCATAAATACCATTATATATTAATGATTAATGTTTTTCTCCGCGCAAAGTTTTATGCAGGGCAGGAAACATTTCTTCACTGTCAAGCAGCATGGTTACAGGCCCCCAATTGGTGAGCCTTACATCCATGTGCGCCCCAAATATACCAGAGTGTACGCGAGAAGGTAGATATGCGTCAACATCCTTTATAAATTGCAAAAAAAGAGCTTCGGCTATGGAAGGTGCTGCCGCATCTTGAAAGCCCGGCCTGCGTCCTTGTGAGCAATTTGCATAGAGTGTAAATTGGGAAACAAGCAGTATTTCGCCTTGTACTTCTTGGATATTACAGTGAAATTTGTTTTCTTTGTCGGGAGTATTGCCCGGAAAAATCCGCAAATAGATGAGCTTTTCAATCATATTTTTCCAAAGGTCGTTTTGGGGCATTTGGGCTGTGTCTGCTTGCCCAAACCCCACCAATACCACAAGCCCTTGTTGTATGCTGGCAATGCAGCTATTGTCCACATGTACGGCCCCTTCATGCACACGTTGTAACAATAAGCGCATAATTTTATACCTCTTGTTCTTGTTGTTCTTGCGGTTTGGCGTCTTCTTCTGCCCTTAAGCTACGTCGCAAAACTTTGCCCACAATGGTTTTGGGTAGAGAGTCACGAAATTCTACCAAACGCGGTACCTTATATGACGCAAGCTTTGAACGACACCAAGCAAGAACTTCGGCGCGGCTAAGTTCTTTATCGGGTTGCAGCACAATAAACACCTTAATACTTTCGCCGCGTGAAGCATCGGCAATGCCCACGGCAACTGCTTCTTGAATATGTGGGTGCTCTAGTAATACTTCATCAATTTCACGTGGGTACACGTTATATCCTGCAACGATAATCATGTCTTTTTTGCGATCCATAATATGGAAAAAGCCTTGTTCGTCCATGGTGGCAAGGTCGCCGGTATAGAGCCATCCATTGCGCAGAGCAGAAGCTGTTTCATCTGGTTTATTCCAATACCCAGACATGATTTGCGGGCCTCGGATAATAAGTTCACCCAATTTACCAGAAGGCAATGTTAAAGAACCCGCTTCCATATCCACAATACGCGCTTCGGTGCTTGGTAAGGGCATACCTATGGAGCCAACTTTTTGGTTGGTGGAAATGAGTGGATTTATATGCGTTATGGGAGAGGCTTCCGTAAGGCCATAGCCTTCAATAATGGTGGCGCCGGTAATCTCTTGGAAGCGGTGAAAATGCTCTTGAGGCAGGGGGGCAGAGCCTGAAATACACAATTCAATACATGTTAAGTCATAAGAAGCTAAGCTTTTTTGTTGCATAAGTGACACATACACCGAAGGAGCGCCCGGAAAAATGGTGGGTTTGTGTTTTTGGATGAGCTTAAGCACATCTTGGGGCACATAGCGCGGCATGGGCAGCACTGTTGCATGTAAAGCAGTTGGAATAACAAGGTTTACCACCAAGCCGTACACATGAAAAAAAGGCAAAATGCCAATAAATGTGTGGTGCTTGAGTTTTAAGTCAGAAATAGTGCTGATGATTTGTTGGCAATTAGTGCCAATATTATCATGGGTTAACATAACACCCTTGGGCAGGCCTGTAGTTCCGCCTGTGTATTGAATAAGGGCCAAGTCATGGGCTGCAACGTGGTAACCGGCACAGTATTTTTGCAGCGTACCAAACATTTGTTTCCATGGTATTATGTTTTCATCGGTAAATGGTATGGATAATTGACTAAGGTTTTTTCTTTCTTTGAATTTATAAAGCAAATTAAGCGGGAAAGAAAGGGATTCGGCAATGCTTGTTATGATAAAATTTTTAATGGGTAATTTTGAACGTAGGCTGTCAATTTTTGGCCAAAGTAAATCTAATAAAATGAGGTGTTCAGCTCCGGAATCTTTAATATGGTATGAAATTTCTTTTTCCATATATAATGGATTTACCATAACAGCCACAGCTCCGGCTTTTAAAATTCCCCAAAAAGCAATCACAGCTTGGGGAATGTTGGGGAGCATGATGGCCACTCTGTCGCCGTGATTTACGCCCATAAGGCGAAGGCTGGCGGCAAAGGTTTCGGCTTTGCTTTTAAGTTCATGATAGCGCAGAGTGGTATTTTGGAAAATAAGCGCTTTGCGTAAAGGTTGCTTTTGCGCTGCTTCGTCTAAAAAAGTATAGAGGGGGGCGTTGAAATTTTCTACTGTGAACGGCACGCCTGTATCATAATTATTAAGCCACGGTTGTTCGCATTGTCCAGACAACTGACCAAGTGGCTTAGATTGAGTAGTAGGGTGTTGTTCTGTGTTTTCAGGCGTTTCATAATCAGGTAAAACATGTTCTGCATGCCTAAGACGTTCTTTTGCCATATATTCCTCAAGATCCATCGAATAAGTGTTAATTGCTTATGTTATGAATTTCTTAAAGCTGTAACTATAGCTTGTGCTTTAATTCCTTGTTCATTGCCTGTAAAGCCAAGCCCTTCCTCTGTGGTTGCTTTTACATTTATACACGTTAATGGCAAACCAAGCAAGTGGGCAATGTTTTTTTGAATAGCCTGGCGTTTTGGTGCAATTTTTGGTTTTTGTGTAATAATGGTCATATCTACATGTTGTATTTGTAAGCCTTTTTCCTGCACAATACGCAAAACCTCATGCAATAAAACGGCCGAATCGGCATTGTCAAATCTGCTATCATTATCTGGAAAGTGCAGGCCAATATCCCCTTGGGCGGCAGCGCCAAGCAGCGCATCCATAAGGGCGTGTAAAAGCACGTCTCCGTCGGAATGGGCAAGCACTTTCATGGGGCCGTCCATAAGTATTCCCCCAAGTTTTACAGGGCGAGCTTTTGGGTCATCAAGTTGATTTTTTTGCGCAAAACGATGCACGTCATAACCAAAACCTGTGCAAGGTCGAGAAGTTTTCATACCTTGTAGCAGGGATAAATCATCTGCATAAGTAATTTTTGTGTTGGTGGCCTCGCCTTGAATGACGTGCACACTTTCTCCCATGTGTTCAAGCAAGCTTGCATCATCAGTCACATGCCATTGTTCTGTGAGGGCGAGCTGGTGCGCTTTTTCAAGAACATGTTTTGCAAAAGCTTGCGGTGTTTGCACAGCCATGAGCTCTTCTCTTTTAGGCGTATGCACCACTGTGGCTTGTTGTACTTTTTTTATGGTGTCCACAACAGCTATGGCCGGAATAACGCCTGTATGGCCTTCTTGAAGGCTTTGTAAGAGCCTAGATATGAGTGTAGCAGAAAGAAAGGGGCGGGCTGCGTCGTGTATGAGCACATGGCTGCAATGTGTAGGCAAGGCCTTAAGGCCAAGCGCTACGGAATCTTGGCGGTGTTTTCCACCGGACACACAAAGCCATTGCAGACCTAAATTTTCTGTAGCGTGTAGGGATTGCACATAGGCAGTTTGAGCTTCAAGGTATTCTTTGGGAAAAACAAATACTACACCTTGTATGGCAGCGCAGCGTGCAAAAACTCTTGCGCAATGCTCGTATAAGGGTTTGTTATTATAGAGAAGAAATTGCTTAGGTTGCCCCATGGTACTTTTTGCAAGGCGAGAGCCAGAGCCAGCAGCAAGTATAATAGCCCAAGGGTTAAAATCTTTTCTCATGGTTTTGTATTTGCCTTGTTTGAGTCTTAGTTTACAAGAGTAAGACTATAAGCCGGGTTCTGTCTGTGCACAAAAAATGTGCATGAGATCACCATTCCTCTAGAAATACAATTACTTGTATTTTCAAGCAGCCTACCCGGAAGACATAACCGGGCCAGTCATCTTCCCTATTTGGCCTTGCTCCAAGTGGGGCTTACCTAGCGTATTGTGTCACCACAATACCTGGTGGGCTCTTACCCCACCGTTTCACCCTTACCATGTATACATGGCGGTTTGCTTTCTGTTGCGCTTGCCAAGGGTTACCCCTTCTGGGAATTACCCAGCACTTTGCCCTGCGGAGCCCGGACTTTCCTCCCCGTAGTAATACTACGCAGCGATGATCCGTCTTACTCTTGTAAAAACTAGTCTTGGACGAAGAAAGTATGCTCCACAGGAGCTTTTGGAGCTTCTGCGCTTGCTATTACATCGTCAGGATTTGTAAAGTGTTCGCACCAATAAATGAGGCGTTGGCAATTGGGGCAGCTTAAAATTTGTTGCCCGCGTTGTAATTCAATAAAGGATTGCGGCGGAATGGAAATGTGGCAACCATTGCAAATGCCTTCTTTTACACCCACAATAACAGGATGTTCAAGGCGGCGGCGAATAAATTCATAGCGCTGGAATACAGGTTGTGGCACTTCAGAACCTGTGGAAGCGCGTTCTTTTTGCAATTGGGTTAATTTTTCTTCGGCTTTATGGATGCGCTCTTGCAAACCTTCATGTTTTACTTCAAGTTCTGCCTTTAAAGCAAGGTATGTTATATCAATTTCTGCCAATGCTTCTTCTTGCAAGCGTAATTCTTCGGCCAAAATCATTTTTTCTTCTTCACGCGAGCGATTTTGTTTTTCCATGCTGTCCATTTCGCACATCATGGCATGGTATTCGCGTTGATTGGCCACTTGCATAAGTTTGTTTTTGCTTTTTTTAATGCGCACAGAATCGTCATCAATTTCAAGAGAAATACGTTTTTGTTGTTCTTGGATGTGGCTGATTTTTTCCATAACGCGTTCGCGTTGCCCTGTGGAAACTTGAAAGCGTTGCTCAAGTGATTCTAATTCTTGCGGTGCAAGGATAAGATCTTGCTTTACGGCATGGATAGCATCATCTACTTTTTGCACTTCAACAAGTTGTTCGATTTGCTTAAGATATAAGTTCATATATT
>CAYJHG010000035.1:4371-9211 GCA_964369535.1 uncultured Desulfovibrionaceae bacterium | reverse complement strand
CTGCAAGGCCAATTTCACGTAAAGCTCTGCCAAATCGTGTTACTGAATCCATGAGCAATAATACACTATTGCCTTGATCTCTAAAATATTCAGCAATGGCTGTGGCTGTATATGCGGCTTTTAGGCGTTCCATGGCAGATTTTTCTGAAGTGGAAACCACCAAAACTGCCTTTTTTTTGCCCTCTTCTCCAAGGTCATGCTCTATAAATTCTCTAACTTCTCGTCCGCGCTCTCCAATGAGTGCAAGAACGCACATATCAGCCGATGAGCCCCGCACAATGGATGAAAGAGTGGTACTTTTTCCGCCACCGGCAGCAGCAAAAATCCCCATGCGCTGTCCCTCACCACAAGTGAGCATACCATCAATGGCTCGTATTCCTAAACTTATAGGCTTATGAATAATGGTACGATTCATGGCATTGGGTGCATCAGCATACACTGGATAATGGGCACTAAAGGACAAAGGGCCTTTGCCATCAATGGGATTGCCAATGCCATCCAGAACACGCCCTAAAAGACCTTTACCAACAGGAATAGCATGAATTTTACCAGTGGGTATTACCTCGGTTTCTGGGGATATGCCTTGCAAATCACCAAGGGGAGTTAATAAGGCTGTATTTTTTATAAATCCAACCACTTCTGCTTTCAGTTCCCAATCTTCCCAAGAATTGCGAAGGATGCAAATTTCACCCACTTTAACACCTGGCATAACTGCACGAATAATTGTACCAATTACTTGCTCAACACGACCACGCACGCTAACAGTTTTTGTTTCGCGCACAACTTCGTGCAATAATTGACCAATATATTCAAACGACATATTATACCACTTTATTTATTAATTTTTGCTTTGAAAGCATGCTCTAGTGCTTGCAATTGCACATCAAGGCTTGCATCAACTACGCCAAGTTCACTTTCTAAAATACAGGAAGTGCGCTCAAGCCTTGGGTCAGATATTACGTCTATGAAGCCCGAACCATCCCCTGTAAGCATATTAGCAAGAAAAGTCTTTACTGTTTTTTCATCTTCAGGGCATACCCTTAATAGGGCTTTTTGATTACTGCGAATATTGTTTAAAGCTTTATGAACAACTTGTTCTGCCAATTCTTCTTTGCTACAAGAATTCATAACCTTACGAATGGATGACACGACCACATCAACTAAAGTGCTTTCAATATTTTCGATAAAAGTAACAGAAGATATAACGGTTTCCATTATTTTTTCAACATGTTCCATTTGTACTTCGGACAAACCGTCTTTATAGCCTTCTACTTTGCGTTGTTCGTAAATTTTTTCAGCATCTTGGATAATTTGCGCAGCTTTGGCTTCAGCTTGTTCAATCAATTGAGAAGCCTGAACATAGTTTACTCTGTCGCTTGGTTTGAGCACCTTGGTGTCTTGGTGAGGCTCAATACGTTTATCTATACGCTGAAATATGGCTTCCATTGCGGTGCAACTTCCTTAATTAAAATTTTTTTCATACTAAACCAAAGAAATTGAATATCTTGTTCTGGTATAGTGCTTGTGGGCACGCCATCAACATAGGCCCTTAGCACATGCTCTTGCATTTCAATGTTTTGCGCTAATGCTGTCATAGCTTCCCAAAATATAGAGTAAAGCACATCCGGAAATGTATGAGTGCAAAAATGCATGGCAAAAATGCCGCTTAAGAAAATTTTCTCTAATAACTCTTCGTTTTTTAAAAAATTAAACAAAGTGGTGTTATTATTTCCAAGTATAAATTGCCCGCGATGCAATGCAAAATTTAAAGCACTTTGGCCAACACCTTCTTGTAAGCGCATCAAGTCTTTTTGTGTAACACATCTTGCAATAGCCTTTGCATTTATACAAATACCCATATAGAGCATAAGTTTTTGTAAGGTTTCTTGGTCAAACAAAGCAAGGCGACGTGTTTCATTGGCAAAGTCCCAAAAGTATGTGTGCTTATTCGTTGCATAGGCCAGTTGCACTTCTGGTAATTCCCATAATTTTTGCAGAGTAATGTCATCTAAATTATTTAACTCATCCTTGTCTACATTTTGCACTGTTTCTTTTTTACGAAGATTAAATGCTATCATGCCCTGTATAAGTTCAGGACTATAATGTAATATATCTTGAAAAAAATTTTTATGCATGATTATGTCGTTTTCTTTCTATTTTGAAAAAATGTCCGAATAGAGCGTATTAAATAAATCAAACTTGCCAAACTTATAATAACAAGCATGATCATAACTAGTGGTGCATCAGTGATACTTTGAATAAATGTTTCAAAAAAAGTTGGAGGGCTTACATATGGCACACTGACGTTTTCACGCACTGGCATGAGTGCTATGGAAATATTTTTAGCACTTATTTTTGGTATGGACTTTTCTACAATGCTTTGCAATTGTGTTATATAGTTTACGACTATGGAATCTGGTATATGGCGAATGAATATGGCAGATGAAGGCTCCACAGTAAATTTACCAGCTTGATCTTGTTCACCAAGCACCACATGCACTCTTGCTGTAAGCACTCCATCAATGCGTGTAAATGTGTCTGAAAGCTCTTGTGATATGGCAAAAGCCATACGGGCTTTTTCAGAAGAAGCTGAGGAAACAAGCCCATCACTTGTAAAAACAGAACCAAGGCTTTGATAGCTCTCTTGAGGTAAGTTGTGCCTATCTAGTAGATCAAGGGCTCGAACAATGTTTTCCTCATCAACCAAGATAGCATAACCAGCTTTGCCTTGTGATTCTTTTTGTGCGCCAATATTGTTCTCAAGCAATACTGCTAAAATATCATTAGCTTGTTTTTCACTTAAGCCTTGATGCAATTCCACATCACACGCAAAAAGGAAAAGTGATAAAACCAAGATACAAGCTAAGCGCACCCAAAGGACAGCTTTTTTAGTATGTGTATAGCTCTGTTGCATTATTAACCTTGTTGTTTAAGCAATGAATCCACCCCTTGGGAGGCATTTTGTATAAACTTATTACCACTTTCAACTGAAAATTTTAATAAACCCGATAGATGCTGTATACGCAACAATTGTTCTGGAGTCATTTTTCCATTTTGGAGGTCTGACACAGCTTGTCTTAATTCATTTGCGACATCATTTGTTTTGTTTTTGGTGTTATTGTCTAAATCATGAATTCGATTAACACCTTCCACTTGCGTAGTGTTTCCATCTATACGGTTAATTTGCTGTGCAGCCATATTGTTAGGATCATGCGCAGCCTGCATAGCTGCATCAAACTCTTGAACAAGACTAGCATCAGGAGGGGCGAGAGGCCCATTACTTTTAAGCTCCGCCCCTGGTGATGCAGTGCTTTTTTCAAAAGCTTCTATAAGCTTTGCGCCTTGAGAAGCTAAAGTTGAAGCATCCATGATTTTTTTCCTTATCCAATATCTGGAGCTGTTGCAATTTCCTTAGCAAAGCTTTGCAAAGATACATTTTCTGAGTTTTCTATATTTTTGGCAGTGATACGAGCTCTGCCACTATCTCCCATCATATAGAATTGTAAGCTAAGCAGGAAAATTGCATCTTCATCTTGAGGGTTTTCTTTCAGTATAACATCTAAAATTTCAGCTGATTTTTCAAACTCATCCACAACCATGTGGGAATACGCAAGGCAAAGATTAGCTGGCACAAAATTTGGTTTTATTGCCAAAACTGCCTCACATAGGCACTTTGCATTATAGACATCCCCAGCATGACAAGCAGCATTTGCTATGTCTAAAAGTCTGGCAATGTTTTGTTCATTAAACATTGTGTTCTCTCCTCTTGCTGCTATTAGTTGGCGCGCTGAGCAACGCTCTTCATGGAGTCAGTCACACTCTTTGTCACGTTAGACATGGACTCAACCAAGGTATTGTACTGACCAATGGCAAATTGCAATTCCAACATTTCATTGGGGCCTATTTGTTTTGCCGCGTCCCCTGTTCCACCCTGAAGTGCAGCTAATTTTTTGTCTAAAGCTGTGCCCGCAGCGCCAACGCTTGTAAAGCAGTCCTTCATAAGTTTCGTCATACCAAAAGCACTATCACCAGTTCCTTCAGATTTTCCACCACCTTCAATAGCCATATTACTCTCCTTTATTTGTTAGAAATGTTTTCTAAAATGTTTTCTGCAATTACAATAGCATCATAATAGCCTTTTGCAGTTTTCATTTCTTCCGTTGAAAGCCCAGCATCCATCTTGGCCTTCACATCTGCCTTCATGTCCTTGACCTCATTTACTATGGGGGCTAAGGGTTGATTGTCGTTTAAAACGTCCATTAAAGAAACAAATGAACTCATATTCTCTCCTTTGTTATTAGTTTATTTTTAAAATATAAGTTGTAATTCTGCCATTTTTTTCTAAATTTAATGCGTCTAGATCAAAATCTATTAATTTATATCCACCTGGCAAGATACCACCTAAAAATACCCTTTGTTCATCGGATAAGATGATATATTTTATGGGATCTAAATTTACACTTGTAACCTGAAATTCATAATTATCCTGTACCAATTGCAAGGCTGGTATTTGCGGTATAGCAAATGGACTAGCTTGCGACGTGGGTACCGATAGCTGCATGGGTGTTCTTGATGCACTCCTCGTTGCGGATATAATTTTTGTAACACCAGGTGCCACTTGAACCATTGTTGGCACTTCTTTATTTATGGGCATGGGTATTGTCATTCCACTTCTTTCAAATCTTTGCTGCGTTGCACCTCTTTCAGGCACTTGCTGCGTTGTACCCCTTGTACTCACTTGCGGTGTTGCACTCCTTACACCCACTTGCTGCGTTGCACTCCCTGCACCCACTTGCTGCGTTGCACTCCCTGCACCCACTTGCTGCGTTGCACTCCCTGC
>CAYJHG010000035.1:0-4271 GCA_964369535.1 uncultured Desulfovibrionaceae bacterium | reverse complement strand
ACTCACTTGCGGCCTTGCACTTCTTTCAACTCTTTGCGGCCTTGCGTTTATTTCAACTGTTTGCGGTGTTGCACTGTTTTCAACTGCAGCCAATTGCTGTGCATATTCTGTAGCAATTTCTTGCGGCTCCATATAAATAAAGTCTGCAACAAGTAATATATTTAATTTTCCTGACAGTTCATCAAGTTTATCTTGAAGTGCTAAAATTTCTTTTGGAGTTAAATTTCCTAATATTTTAATGATACCCGGTAAAAATTCTAAGGTTATTTTATCTCTAAGTTCTGAGTCAAATTCTTTATCTAATATGGCCCTGATTTCATCCTCATAAAAGACATCATAATTAACCTGATACGCTTGTATGGACGGAAAAAACTCTTTTAATTGTATGTTAAGTCCATTGTGCACAAGCTCATCTTTTAGATATATGCCTATGTCTAGTTTTCTTTTGGCGGCATCTAGGGTTATTACGGGATATAAGCTTTGCTCATTCATCATTTTTAATAGCCCATATAACAAGTCGCTTTCAATTTTCACGTCGTAGTAAACAGGGAAATGCATGTTCTGTACCAAAGTAGAAAGCCTTTTAAATTCTCTATCGTTTCTTAACACGCCTTGTACGGAAAGATCCTTATTTTTTTGGTATAATGAAAGACTAGGAAAGTTGTTTTCATTTAGTTTTTTTGCAAGTAAAATTCTGTTTTTATTGACAGTGTCATAGCTATTGCGTATATTCACAGTTAAACCAATTAAGAATACAACAATTATAGCCAACAAAAAATATTGTCGCCAAGATCGCTTTTCTCTTGATTTTGGATCTGCCAGTGGTTCTAGCAAATTGTCAACATCGTTGCCATCTGCACTGTCAACATTGTTGTCCGCGTTGTCGCCAGTAGATTCTAATTTTATGTTTTGCAATGAGCTTGCTTCAGCTTCATGTTGCAGATCTTCTTGAACAACTTGATGAATATCCGTAGTATCACCATAGCGAAACCAAGCAAAGCGCACTTGCCCAATGCTGTAAACTTCATGTGCAACAAGCTCACTATTACTTTCTAATATTTCATCTTTATGGCTAACGCTGCCATCTAAATTTACAAGCTTTACTTCAATTGCATCTGTGTCACTTTTGTTGTCATCTGTTAGCGTGTTTTCTGGTAGATGCGTTTGTACTACATCAAGTCGTATGTGTTTTGCTTTAACGCTTGTATCTTGCAAAATAATATCACAAGACATGTCCTTGCCAATGACATAAGACCCACTACAAAGGCTTATTTCTGCCCCAAGATGCACACCTGAGAATATGCGTAAGGAAATGCATTCGTTGTTATCACTCATTTGTGCTTACCGTTGAAGTAGAAGGTGTAGCCTTTTTTGAGCAACCGCTATTGGCCTCTATAGGAGGAATACGTGCCTCATAATGATTTTGCGTGGGAGAGCGATGGAATGATGGGTTATCCACATGGCTTGGCAAATTATCTTTGAGTTCGTTTGCACGAATAATACGTGGGGTTAATAATATGAGCCTTTCCATTTGCTGTGAAGATTTAGAGGTTTTCTTAAACAAATGCCCTAGAACAGGAATGTCTTTGAAAAATGGCACTCCGCTATCTGCATCAATTTCTTGTTCATAATAGTAGCCGCCTATGAGCAAGCTCTGACCTTCACCCACAACAGCTTGGGTATTAATCTTTGTTTGACGTATGGGAGGAAGTGCGCCAACTATTTGGGTGGGATCACTACTATTATTTTGGTTATCATGCACATTTACCGCAAGTTTAATGGCTTTTGTGCCGTCTTCATTGTAAATAATATGCGGCGTTACTTTAAGTACAGTTCCTGCCTCTACCTTAAAAAGATCAACTGCGTCGTTACCTGCCACTTGAATATAGTAAGTACTAGTATTTTCAAGTGAAGCTTGGATATTATCTACAGTTAAGACGGAGGGACGACCAAGCACTTTGGCATTGCCATCATTTTGCAAAGCTTCAACTCTGGCTAAAAAATAATCTGAACCCAAGGTATAAATAGTCGAAAGACCAAGCCCGCCGGTGGTTACGGTGCCTATGGTTGGGAATGGCGCAAAAGACCCAGCACCGCCTGAAATTTCGCCACCTGTAGCTGTATTGCCTTCTTGATCATAACCTTGAAAGGTAAAACCAAGGTCACGATTAAAGTTGGTGTTTACATCAACAATGGCTGCATGAATTTCAACCAATTCTACTGGCTTATCAAGGTCTTCAATCACTTTTTTATAATATGGCATGCGATACGCTGCATCATTAACAACAACAGCATTTACCCGTGGGTCAGCCATAATGTTTACTGTCATGGATGAACCCTGAGCAGCTGTATTTTGTGCCTGGGCAGGCTGCGCTTGATTTGTATTGTTTTGAGCTGCGAGACCTTGACCGTTTAAGCCAGGAACACTTTGAGCCGTGGTGGATGATTGCGTGCTACTTATACCCATAGATGAGCCACCACCAAGCACCATAGTGCGCAAAATAGAAGCAATGCCAGGGACTGTAATTTGTTGATCTAGGCTCGTTAAGCTTGTGTCATCGGCCCAAGCATATTTGAGTGGAAAAACTTCCATAACAAAATTAGAGAGTTGACTTTGTTCAAAAGCTTGTGCTGCCTTGGTTATGGTTTCTAAATAGTGAGGAGGCCCAGAAACAACAAGCATGTTTTTTTCACCAGTTACGCGTGGCTTTAAATCTGGAGAAAACAAGCTAGCATTACTAAGCAATTCATGTAAGCGATTGGCCGACATGGCCTTTGGAGTAAGGAAGAGATCCTTTTTTTCCGAAACATTATAAAAATGCAGTGTTGTTCCTTGTCTGTACCAGTCGATGCCAAAAGCTGCTTGCATAGCTTCTAAAAACTCTGCACCCTTCATGTTTTCAAAACGTCCGCTAATTTTACCGGATACAGCAGGAGAGAAAAATGGAGTATAGCCCTGAAGATTTGCAAATTGTGTTAAAATAAGTGGGAGATCTTCATCCTTTGCATAGTAGTTAAAGGGAACAGAAAAACTTTTTCCACCAGCTGCCAAAGAAAAGATGGGAAAACACAAAGATAAAAGGCAAATCAAAATTATACTACGCAAAATAAAACCCCTTACGCTTTGTTTTTTCTTACATTAGCAAGCCAAGCTGTTTTTTCCACCATGCAAGTTCATTTAAAAAAATCTTAGCTTTCATAATAATATCAGCTGATTCATGTACATTACTCACATCAAGGGAAAGAATAATACTATTATCGGAAATTGATATACTACTTCTCATTTTTTTGCAAGTTCCAAGAGTCACTTTTGCCAAATTATGACACGCTTCTTGCATCAAATATTCATCCTCGGGGAGGGAGGCTAATGTACTATATAAAAATACATACTCCCCCCCGGGACAATGAATATTTAAGGTTATATCGCCTTCAAGCTCAAAGCTTATTATGCCAGCGTTTTCTATGTTTGCTTCATTCCAGCCTGTGACATTTTTGATGGTGTCTGTAACATGTTGTAAGTGCATGATAAGCCTTTTAATTTATAGGAATATTAACCCATAATCTTTGTGCGAGTTTGATTTAAACTCTCGGCCATAGCCTCGAAAGTAGATATAGATTTTGTTAAAAGTTCTTTTAAGGCAGTTTCCAAGCTTTCTTGAGAGCGAATCATATTTCTCATAAGTTCTATATCTGCATCTATTTGTTTGCCTTGAGAATCCATAATTGCACCATGCCCACTACCGGTGACATCAACACCTTTAATGATAGCAGCCATAACAGTATTTAAATTCTGAGCTTTTAGATTTACCTTGGCTGTTCGAGCAGCATTAAGATTAGTCTCAGCTTCCAGCTGAGCAGCACTTTTTTCTGCAGCACCTGTAGCTGGTTGTTCTGGTCCATCCGCATTTGGCGCAGCTGGATTGACTTCAGGAGCTGGCACACCGCCGTCTTCTGCATTAACTGGATTGCCTTCAGGAGCTGCCACAGCGGATTGGGGGGGAGCTCCTTCAAGTGGTACTTCTGGTCTATCCACAGCTATCGGGGCTTCCGCATCTGGCGCAGCTGCTTGGGGGGGAGCTGGTTGATCTGGCGCATCTGCTGGGGCTGGGACTTCCACAGGAGGATTATCTATCCCTACTAGCTCACCATCAGCGGTTTTGATTACTCCATCAGGCCCATCAGCTTGAGCTTGTGCAGCAGCAGGTTTAACTGGCGCAGATTGCACGTCAAGATCTACCATATCTGCGTCTGCCCCAGGAGTTTTACCAGCC
>CAYJHG010000034.1:0-9257 GCA_964369535.1 uncultured Desulfovibrionaceae bacterium | reverse complement strand
CCCACTGCCAAGTTATTAAAAGGGCAAAAAATTTGCTGCATATAATTTTAAGAAATTATCTAGAAAAAGAATATAGCTCTTAAGTTTTTGCTTTTTCGCACGATATATTGTACAAGTTCAACAGACTATTAAGCCCATAGGGGAAGATTTATGCGAATTGGCCAACTTTTTTTACTGTTTATATTGCTTTTACAGGCACTTTTGGCTACCGGTTGTGGCCAAAACGAAAACTTGCGCCCCGAATATGTGGATGCTCAAGAGCTGAAACTTAAAATACGCGAACTGGCAGATCAAATGCTTGCAACACGCGACAATACAGCTCTTGACGGCATTGTGGCCATGCCTTCGTCCTTTGTAAATTTAGACAATAAATTCCAAACAAGCCCCTTTGGCAATCTTATAGGTGAATCCCTCATTTATGAATTTAACCAGCGCGCCTTTCCTGTGCGTGAATACAGACTCACAGGCGACATACAAATTTCGCATACTAATAGAGGCGACTTTGCCCTATTACGCAGTGGCCCTGCTCCGGCCAATGAAACATGGTCTGCCATAATTTTAGGCACATATTATCAAGATGAAGAGTCCGTTTTTGTCAACGCAAGACTTGTACGCGCAAGCGATGGGCTTGTTTTACGCACAGGCCAATTGGTGCTTGCCATAACGCCTGTTATTGAACGCATGCTTGAGCCGCTAGGCCCCACCGAAGAACAATTAGAAGCTCAACGTAGAGCCGAAGCAGAAGCCAGATGGAATGCCCAAAGACCAGGTCTTGGTTTGCCAAGTGGCACCTTGCACATTAAGCAAGCCCCACCCGCAACACATTCACCAAATAAAAATCCAGGTCCTGGCTTGTATAGCAACCAGTAACATAACACAATTACATTAAGGATACCGCCATGCAAACCTTATATAAAATAACAGCCACTTGTATTTTAATGTTAGTCTTTATTTTCGGCTCTCATATGAACGCTCAAGCCTCAGAACGTCGAGTGCCTGTGCCCTATGAAACGCAAAAACATTTTGACTTAGCCATAGAATACAAAGAAGACATGCGCTATGAATTGGCGCGACAGCACTTTCTTTTGGCATTAGCCGCATGTAATACTTCAGAGCTACGCAATAAGATTCAAAAATACTTGGATATATTAAACCTACAAATACGCACTTTGCGCTAACAATTTATAAAGCAGTAACTTTAAAAAAACGATACGGTTGGAACATATGCAAAAACACGCGCTTTTACTCACCACATGCCTCTTGCTCTTTGCTTTAGTAAATCAAGGTTGTGCAAGCATTGCCCCCTTGGGCACAGAATACGCCCCCAAGGCCGCTTATGCCATGGCTGAACAAATGGACGCACAAATTTTAATGCGTGGCAATGCCGCACAATTACCCAAAAGAGAATATGAAAAAAAACTCACCACTTATAAAGACCAAGTAAGCGATGACGAATTACTTGCTCTACGCCAAAGAGAATTGCGCCAAAGCATAACCATCATGAGCACTGTGCCGGTTAACGTAAATAACCTTAAGCTTTCATGCGCCTTGGCCAGACAAATGACTGAAGAAATAAATACCATACTTGTGAGTGCCGGATACAGAGTCCAAGAAATCCGCAAAGGTAAAGAAATTTTATTCCAGGAACAAACAGGTGAAATGTTACTCACTCGCGATACAAGCCAATTGGCCAAGCGCCATGTGAGCAGCGTGGCTGTGCTCACAGGAACCTATGTTATCACTCCGGAGCAAGTACGTTTTAGTATGCGCCTTTTACACACCCCAAGCAATGAAGTGTTGGCCATGGCCTCAGCCACAGTGCCCATTACACCCGATGTACGCCCCTTGCTTGAAGAAAACACTGAACCCACAAGAATAAGCCCTTCTGTGAACACACGTTTACGCTAAAAAATATTCCACAAGCCATAAAAAATCCACCTAGAACTTAATCTAGGTGGATTTTTTATAAACTATGAACTTGCAAACATGGAACGAGTATTATTGGCATATTTCACAAGAGCCAACATAACAGGAACTTCCACAAGAACTCCCACAATAGTTGCCAAGGCCACAGGGCTTGTCGCTCCAAAAAGAGCTATAGCCACAGCCACAGACAATTCAAAAAAGTTTGAGGCACCAATCATACCGGCAGGGGCGGCAATGGCATGGGGCAATTTTAAATACTTGCTGGCACCATAAGCCACAAAGAATATGAGCACAGTTTGTATAATAAGCGGAATGGCTATGAGCACAATATGCAAAGGATTTTCTATAATCACATTACCTTGAAAAGAAAAAATGAGCACAAGAGTGAGTAAAAGCCCCACTATGGTGCTGTTGCCAAACTTTGGAATAAAGCTTTTTTCATAGTATTCAAGTCCTTTATTTTTTACAACCACATATCTTGTGAGCATGCCACCAAATAAAGGAATAACCACAAAAAGCACCACAGATAAAATTAAAGTATCATAGGGCACTGTTACCCCACTCACACCAAGCAAAAAAGCCACAATGGGCACAAAGGCCACAAGAATGATGAGGTCATTGGTAGCAACCTGCACGACGGTGTAGGCAGGGTTGCCCTTGGTTAAATGACTCCATACAAAAACCATGGCCGTACAAGGAGCAGCCCCCAAAAGCACAGCACCTGCCAAATAGTCCTTGGCAAGTTCCGGTGAAATGAAATGGCTAAACAACACTTCAAAGAAAAACCATGCAATGGCAAACATGGTAAAAGGCTTAATAAGCCAATTAGTTATCCATGTAACCAATAAGCCTTTAGGTTCTTTACCCACGTTTTTAATGCTTTGAAAATCCACTTTCAGCATCATGGGGTAAATCATCACCCAAATGAGCACGGCAATGGGAATGGAAATTTTAGCATATTCCCATTGATTTAAAAAAGCTGGAATACTGGGAGCATATTCACTGATAAGTATACCCACTACCATACAAAGAGCCACCCACACAGTGAGATAGCGTTCAAAAAAGTTTATACCTGCTTCTTGCTCTTGTTTCATAAAGTTCTCCTACAATACTTTCATAAATTTAAATATGTCGATATATCCAAGCCAAAAAAACCACTACTTTACATATACAGAAGGAATATAACCTTTTACCTGTGTATAAGTATGCAGCAAATTTTTGGCATCATCTATTCCATCACCACACAGTACATAAAACGTCATTTTGCCCTCTTTTCTACTTTTAACCACATTAGCCTCACACAAAATGCGCATATGATGGGATAAAGTAGGTTGCCCTATGGGCATTTGTTCAAGAAGCTCACACGCACACCTTTCGCCATATTGCAAAAGCTGCAAAATAGCTAAACGGTTGGGATCACAAAAAGCTTTAAAAATTTGAGCATTTTTTTCGTTCATGCCTTATCCTTATAAAAAACACACCTTAAGTCAACAACTTAATAGCATAGTAACACACTATTTTTTTAAGCCTGTTATATTAAGGCACTCAGAATAAATAAGTTCATATCTAAACCTGTCAATATGAAATCCATATTTTGTAAACAAATTTTCAATTTTTTTTATGCATAAATTGCTTGATTTACATACAAACAGGGCGTATATTGTTCTCATCGTAAAATAAGACTTTATATTCTAGAGTGTTAATGGAGTTTTACTTTCATGCTTGATATAACAGATTTTTCTTTTAATGTGGACACCTTACCCACTCATCTCTTGGATACCATGCCCATAGCCTTTAGCTATTGGAATAGTTCTTACAAGTGTATTTTTTGTAACAAAGCCTGCATTGCTCTTTTCAAAGCTAAAGACATGAAGGATTATCAAAGAAGACATCGCCAGACTAATCCTGAATACCAACCAAATAGACAACTTTCTGTTGAACTTGGTAAAATATATTTACAACAAGCCATGGACAAGGGTCACGTTTCATTCAACTGGAATCTCCAAGATTTTGAGGGGAAAAGTATTTTTTCCGAAATTTCTTTATATAAAGTCATGCAAGATAATTCCACTTATTTCGCATGTTATGTGCTTGACCTGCGCAGTATAGCCGCTTCTCAAACCGAAACACGTCATGCCAACGAGCGTACCATAGCCATTTTAAATGCAGCTCCCTTTGCCATTAATATTTGGAATGAGAATTATGAACTTGTGGACTGCAATCGCATGACGTATGAGCTATTGGGCTTTGAATCCAAACAAGAATATTTTGGACAAAGGCTTAGAACCTTTCCTCCGGTACAGCCAGACGGATCAAGCTCTCTTGCACTTGCTCAGCAATCCATTCAACAAGCCTTTGATACTGGATATTGTTCCAAAGAAATTATGATGCTCCACAGCAGCGGTGAAGAGCTCCCTGCAGAAGTAACCTTGGTGCGTGTACGCTCGGGTGACGAAAACCTGGTGGTAAGTTACACAAGAGATTTGCGCGAACTAAAAGCCATGCTTGGCGAAGTGGAAAAGGCCAAAAATCTTGCGGAAAAGAGCGCACAAACCAAGAGCGAATTTTTAGCCAATATGAGCCACGAAATACGCACTCCCATGAATGGCATTTTAGGCTTGGTACACCTGTTAAACAATACAGATCTTGCTCCGGTTCAAGATAATTATGTCCAAAAAATTCTTTTATCTGCCAATAGTTTATTACGCATTATTAATGATATACTAGACTTTTCAAAAATTGAAGCCGGCAAATTGGAAATGGAAAGCATACCATTTACCCTGCAAGACATACTTGATGAATTGCAAGTGCTTTTTGGCCCCAAAATGCAAGAAAAAAACCTTGAATACCATTTGATTACAAGTGATTTTACAAATACTGAACTTGTGGGAGATCCTCTACGCTTAAAGCAAGTATTGTTTAATCTTGTAAATAATGCCATCAAATTTACCGAGCAAGGTTCTATTACGATAGAAACCCAATGCAAACAGCAAGATGCAAACCATATGCAATGCCATATTTCTGTTACAGACACAGGCATTGGACTGAGTAAAGAGCAAATAGATCGCCTTTTCTCGGCATTTATACAAGCAGATACCTCCGTAACGCGCAAATACGGCGGAACGGGGCTAGGCCTTGCCATTTCTAAGCACATTATACAAATGATGCACGGAAAAATCTGGGTTGAAAGCGAAAAGGATAAGGGATCTTCCTTCAAGCTTACGTTCATACTCCCCACGGCCACAGAGATAGACTTACAACAACATCGTGAAGAAATAGAACACGCTGGCGATACTACAAAAAAACGTAGCGGACACATTTTACTTGTAGAAGATAACCCAATAAATCAACTCATAGCCGAAGAATTACTCAAAAGTGTAGGTTTTAGTGTAGAAATAGCCAATAATGGTCAAGAGTCCATAGAAATGCTTAACAAAACTTCATATGACCTTGTGCTTATGGACATTCAAATGCCTGTTATGGACGGATTAAGCGCCACCAGAGCCATACGCAAAAATCCTCGTTTTAAAAACCTGCCCATCATTGCCATGTCTGCCCATGCCATGACCGGCGACAAAGAAATCAGCCTAAGCCACGGCATGAACGATCATATAACCAAACCTATTTCTCCACCTGTGCTTTTTGGAGCCATTGACCATTGGATACATAATGCCAAAAATGAAAAGCAATAGCATAATCGCATAGAAATTAAGGAATTACCCTAGCATTATCATAAGAAAATTTTGAATTGACACAACAATTTTTTCCAAGTAGCTTATTAAGAAATGTGTTAAGTAAAATCTAAATTATCGGAGGATTTATTATGAAAAAGTCTTACGGTTTAGTTCTTTTTGTTTTACTTTCAATTCCTTTATTCCTATTTTCTCAAAATATGTCCATGGCAAGCGGGCATAGTGTAGGTCAAGAACTCTACACAAAGTCGTGTATGTCCTGTCATAAAAGCAAACTTGCCGGCAAAGCAGAAGACCATTTGCTCAAAAAATTTGCCCATTATGAACACGGCGATTTCACATCGGGAGCGGGCAAAAAAATGAAAGATCTTTTTGCAAAAATGAATGATGCCGAAAAAGCAAGCCTTGCAAAATATATTAACACCATGCAATAGAAAATCTGCTTTATTTTGAAAAAGAGCTGCGTTGTACAACGTGGCTCTTTTTACGTACAATACCTAAGCCATACACGGCGCACAAAGAAAAACTTTACTTGCTAACACAAGCACCTTCAAGTAATATACAAGAAATATACATTTGGGAGTTTTTCCTATGCTACACAAAAAATTATTATCACATTCATTTATAATTACACTATTTTTTTGCTTCTTCTTGCTTCAAGGCTGTGCCAGCAAATACGGGCCACAAACCACCAATGTGAGCTATTACCCCATGTGCTACCAGCCTGTGCAGCAATTGCGAAATGAAGAATCAAATATCAACACCTCCACTGCTGGTGGTGCTGCCATTGGTGCCATTTTAGGCGCTGTGGTTGGTGGCCTTGCCACAGGCAAAGCTGAAGGTGCCGTTGCCGGTGCTGCCATTGGTGGCGTTGCAGGTGCCATAAGCGGTCATGCCTATTCCTCGGCTAAAGCAGAAAACAGAACCAGAGAATTTTTGCGTCAATATTCCGGACAACTCAATGAAGAGACCTTGCACATGTCACGCGCCAATGCCTCGGCCAAAGCTGCAGCTAATTGTTATAACAAAGAATTTAGAACGGCCATTGCCGCTGCCAAGGCCGGACACATCAGCAAAATTGAGCTTACCAATAGATATGAAGAAATACGAGCCGGTCTGCAAGAAACCTCGCGTATTTTAAAAGCAAATTATGATTCTACTTGGGAAAAAGACCAAGAATACAAAAAAATTATGGCTGCAGAAACAGGCGTTTCTGACCCTGTCTATGCTCAAAGCACCTCAAGGAAAAGTTCCCCCAAAAGGTCATATCGCCCTAAAACTACCAAAGCAAGCACACCAGAAGCCACAGCTGCTGCCAAAAGTACAGCCCAATGGCAAAATACACGCGAAGATTTGCAAGACACGCGTCAAGATTTAGAAGCACAAATTGCTAATAATGAAGACATATTAAACGCAGCTCTCAATGGCTGATCTGCTCACAATCATTTTGTAATTGATAATGGAAAAAATATATGCAGTCACCTGAAACAGAAAACCAAGAAAGGCAACTACCTGCACCCTTTTATGCCAAGCCGTGGTTTTGGACACTCATACTTCTTTTGCTCCTGACACTTTTTGCCGCCTATTATTTCTGGACAGAATGGAAGCTGCAACAAGAATATGAAGCCACACAACTCGCCCTTTTACAGCAAAAAAAACTGGAAAATGCCGCCCTTGAAGCAGAAAAAGCGCGCCTTTTGGCTCTGTTAAAAGAAGAACCCTGCACGTTAAAAGACATATTAGAAAAAGACAGCAGTCTTTGGCCTCAAGAAGTGCCCTTTACTAAAGGAAGTATAACTCCGCCTCCATCTACGGCACCGGCACAAGAAAACAAGCCTGCAACACCCATGCAAAAAAATGGTTCGCAAAACAAAACCGAAGCCGAAGCCCCACCGCCTCCGGGCTCCCATGCCCCTAAGGCTTCAACCTCTCCAAACAATGAAGCACCAGCCCCCCAAAGCAGTGCGGCCACAGCCATTGCCACAAGCTTAGAACATGCTACGGTATTTATCATAGCCGAAAGCGGTGGTAATTTTATAACCGGCACAGGCTTTTTTATAGCACCCGGTGTCATCTTAACCAATGCTCATGTGGTGGGACCTAATCCACAGCAAATTTATATCGCCGGCAAATTTCAAAATGGCGTGGTGAAAGCCACACCGCGTATTATAAGCAGAAATGACAAGCGTGATTATGCTGTTTTAGATGTGCCTGTAAACAACATTACCCCTTTGGCTTTTAACACTTCTGTGGTGCGCACAGAAAAAATCAGTGCTTGGGGATTTCCGGGCGCCATTTCACAAAATGACCCCAAATACCAAGCTCTGCTCTCCGGTCAAAGCCCCACGGTGCCCGAAGTTGTGTACACAGAAGGCAGTGTGAGTGTTGTGCAAGAAAATACACCCGCCATCATTGTGCACAGTGCTGTGGTTTCCCAAGGCAATAGCGGCGGCCCCTTGGTCAATGAACAAGGGCAAGTTGTGGGCATAAACACCTATATTTCCTTAGACAGCGAGTCTTACAGACAGTCAAACTTAGCCATAGTCAGCAAAGATATTGTGGATTTTTTACAAAGCAATAATATTCCCTTCACCTTAGTAAAAGGTTCGCAGGAGTAATTATGGGCGCATTTATCACCACCAGCAAACGTAGCCTCATGCGCCCCTTGGCCTGCCAAGGTATTCTTGTTACCGATTGTTACCACCAAGTACAATCCCTCTTACAAGAACTTGGGCAAGATCACGCAAAACTTTTGGCCGAACCTCAACACAGCACAGGCCAAGGGGGACAAGAAAGCATAGATTGGTACGCCAATACTCTTGATGTTGCCCAAGGCACAGCACGACCTTTGAGCGAACTTGCATCGGAAGAACAAGCAGTAATCACCCAAAAAGTGCAGAAATTAGCTCAAGATATTTCACACAAATCCGAAGAATTGCTCAAAAGTTCCGACAGCCAACATGTCTTGGCCGGCGAAATGCTCAAATTAGCCCTGCAACATCCACAAGAAGATGATATTTGGGTTATTGGTCAAGAAGCTTTTGTGATTAATTGGGGTTTTGCCCCTGGCACTGTGGGCGCACAACCTGTAGATTTAACACGCATAGCACCTGCTGCGATGCCTGCCGCAACTATAGCACCTGCTGCAGCTCCTTTAGCGGCAGCGCCTTTAGCAGCAGCTTCGGGAACTGCAAGCACCGGTGGCTGCTTGGGCTGGCTTTTACCCCTGTTTTTATTGCTTTTGGCCCTACTCTTACTTTTGGCAGCTCTTGGCCTTATTCGCTTACCTTTCCCTGCTGGCTGCATACCTGCTGTAGAATTAAGCCAAGATTTTAGCCTTGAAGATAAAAGAAAAGAGGGGCTTGCAACCGACCTTGACGCCTTGCGCCTTGCATTATTGGAACGTGCTGCCCTTTGTGTGCCCCCCAAGGCTGAAGCTTTGCAATTGCCCAAAAGAGAAGAAGTGGAAGTTCCCAAAGAAGAACCTAAGGAAGAGCTTAAGGAAGAGCCCATAGTCCCCCCCATGGAAGAACCTCCCCTTGTGGCAGAAACACCTAAGGAAGAAGAACCGCCCATAACAGAACCCTTTTTGGCCATGACAGAACCAGAACCAGAGCCAAAACCCGAACCCAAGCCTGA